>DASURJ010000367.1:0-6595 GCA_036280115.1 Gemmatimonadaceae bacterium | reverse complement strand
CTGACCCCCAACGTATCAAATCGCCGCTTCGACCGCTGCGGTTGCGCGGGCGGCATACTCGCTGGTCAGCGTCACGAGCTGCATCGCCTCGGCGACGAGCGGCGTCCCGCGCGTCTTGTCCTCCATGGCCGCGACGTTGATGCGGACGTTGTACGCGGCGCCGCGGCACGCCGCCTCGGCCAGCAGCGCAGCCACGCCGGCGTCGGACACGGCGTTCGTGTTGCCCTTGACTGCGACCACAGCCGCGAGCTCGGCAACGCGGGCACACGCCCGCGCGGTCTCCAGCGGGACCCCGGCGGCGCCGAGCAGCGCGGTCATGATCGCGTCGGACCGTCGAACGGCCGCGTCGGCGGGCTCCTTCGGGAGCTTGTACGCCTCCGACACCGCCATGTAGGCACGAGCGTCGGCTTCGACGAGCGTAGCCAGGGCGTTGCCGAGGTCGACGGCCTCGAGCCCGATCTGCTTCATCTCGGCGTCGACGGCAGCGTACTTCTTCTTGCCGACAGTCAGCCCGGCCACCATTTGCGCGAGGGCTGCGGCGAGGGCGCCTGCGTGAGCCGCGACGCTCCCACCGCCTGGCGTGGGGGTCGATGACGCCACGGACGACACGAAACCCGAGAGGCTCACCCCGCCCGAGATCGCGGCACGGACCTTCCGCTCGAGCACCATCTCGTGCGAAAAGTTGCGGAGCTGGATATGACGCGCCGCCGTCTCGAACAGCGCACGCTCGGGCACGAGCCCGACGATCTCACTCCACGTCGGCGTGACCCCGTGCGCCGCGGCTTCCATCTTCACCATGTCGAACGCGCGGTATAACGGCGTCTTCTCGACGTCCACGAGGTTCATCGACACCTGTGCCTGGCCGTCAACCTCGAGTCCCAGCCCCTTCACGTTCTTGAGACCGCCGGAGGACCCTCGCACCGCCTTGGCGACGTCCTTGGCGACCGGAAGGTTCGACGCGGGACCGAGGTAGACGTTGTAGGCGACGAGGAACGGCCGCGCGCCGATGACGACGGCGCCCGCAGTGGGGTGAATGCGTGGGGGGCCGAAGTCCGGGTGGCGCGCCGGGTTCGTGCCGAGCTCGGTGCGAAGTCCCTCGAACTCGCCGCGGCGCACGTCCGCGAGGTTCTCGCGGTCGGGACGCGTGGCTGCGCGCTCGTACAGGTAGACGGGGATCCCGAGCTCGTTCCCGACGCGCTCGCCGAGCCGCCGTGCGAGCGCGATGCAGTCGTCCATCGTCGCGCCCTCGAGCGGAATGAACGGCACGACGTCGGTAGCCCCCACTCTCGGGTGCTCGCCCGCATGCGTCGTGAGGTCGATCAACTCGGATGCTTTCGCTATCCCTGCCAAGGCCGCCTGGACGGCGTGGTCTACCGACACCACGAAGGTGATGACCGATCGGTTGTGCGAGGCGTCCGACGAGACGTCGAGGATGTGAACGGATTCCACCGCGGCGATCGCGGCTCGAATCGCCTCGACGACTTCGGGCCGTCGGCCTTCGGAGAAATTCGGAACGCATTCGATCAATTTCATCGGGAATCGGGAAGCGCCCGCCGCAGGCGGGCGGAGGGAACGGGGACCGGGAACAGGGGACCGGGAACAGGGGACCGGGAACAGGGAAACGACGGAGGTGGAGTCAGGGTGGGCCTAACGAGTCCTCACGCGCGCTGGATCGTGGTCAACAGCCACGGGTGGAGTGCGCGGCTGGCTGCCACCAGTGGTCCGTGGGAGAGCCCCGTCACATCGCGGCCCTGAAGGTCCGTGACGAGGCCCCCAGCCTCGCGCACCAGAAGCACTCCGGCCGCCACGTCCCACGGCGCGAGGCTCAGCTCCCAGAACCCATCGAACCAGCCGCTCGCGACGGCCGCGAGGTCGAGCGCTGCGGAGCCTGGACGACGAACACCCGACGTTGTCCGCACGATGGCCGCGAACTGACGCTGGTAGGCCTCGAGGTGGGCGAGGTGCTTGAACGGGAACCCTGTCCCGATCAGGGCACGAGACGGCTCGGAAGTTCCCGAGACGTGAATGCGCTCGCCGTCGCGCCACGCACCAGCGTCGCGGACCGCGGTGTATCGAACGTCTCGAACGACGTCGACGACGACGCCCGCACTGAGATGGCCGTCCTGCACGACCCCGATCGACACGGCGTAGACAGGAAAGCCATGGAGGAAGTTCGTGGTGCCGTCGAGCGGGTCCACGATGAACGTGGTACCGCGCGCCACCGCCGATGGACTGAGCTCCTCGCCCAACACCTCCGCGTCGGGTCGGCGGGAGAGAATCACGTCACGAATCGCGTGCTCCGCCGCCGTGTCCACCTCGGTCACGAAATCCGCCGGACTCTTGATCTGCCAATGGAGCGTGGCGGCATCGCCCGCGCGGGATCGGACGATCGCGGCCGCTGCACACGCTGCCTCGACGGCCACGTCGAGCAGCGCCTTTCGCTCGAGCGACTCGGCGGACGCCACGTCTTCTCGCGCGAGATCATGCGTCGCTTGCAGCGCGTTTTTTCCGTCGGTAGGTTGCCCGGATGTCACGAATATTCAGCGGCATTCAGCCGTCGGGGGAGCTTCACATCGGCAACTATCTCGGGGCGGTGAAGAACTGGGTCGATCTCCAACGGAGCTTCGAGTCGTTCTTTTGCGTCGTGGACTATCACGCGATCACTATCCCGTACGAACCCGACGACCTTCGCACCCGCCGACGTGAGATGGTCGTATCGCTGTTGGCGGCGGGACTGGACCCATCCCGCGCTACGGTGTTCGTCCAGTCGATGGTGCCGGAACATACCGAACTCGCCTGGATATTCAACACGGTGACGCCCCTCGGTGAGCTCGAGCGCCAAACGCAGTTCAAGGACAAGGCGTCGCGACAGGAGAGCGTTCCAGCCGGGTTGCTGAACTACCCGGTGCTCCAGGCCGCCGACATTCTGCTCTATCGCGCAGACCTCGTACCCGTGGGCGAAGATCAGGTCCAGCACCTCGAGCTGTCCCGCGAAATCGCCCGGCGATGGAATGCACGCTTCGGTGATGGCTTCTTTCCCGAGCCGCAGGCAAAGCTCACACCCTCACGCCGCATCCTGGGACTGGACGGTCAGGCGAAGATGTCGAAGTCGATGGGCAACACCGTCGGCATGCTCGAGGAGCCAGCCGCCATCTGGGAAAAGCTGCGGCCCGCGGTCACCGATCCGGCGCGCGTGCGACGAACGGATCCTGGTACGCCGGAGGTCTGCAACATCTATCACCTCCACAAGGCCTTCAGCCCGCCGGATGTGGTGTCGCACGTGGAGACGCAGTGCCGCACCGCGGGGTGGGGATGTATCGAGTGCAAGAAGGTCCTGTTCGAGCACATGAACGCCGAGCTCACACCGATTCGCGGACGCGCGGCCGAGATCCGTGCCCACCCGGAGCAGGTGGAGCAGATCGTCGGCGATGGTGCGGCTTCGGCCCGCCGTGTGGCCGGTGAAACGCTCCGAGAGGTCAAGGACCGCATGGGTCTCGCACAGGCGTGAGCCGGGCGAGCCCGGCTGTCGTGCCGCACACATCTTGCACCCCGGCCTCCTCGTCTTTACCGAGAGCGGCCGATGGCACAGCGCAAAGGATCGGGTTTCGTCACCACGATGGTGTGTGTGACATGTGGCGCCGAGCAGTTCTTCGATGGCGAGGTGCCGGGGAGTCTCACGTGCCCGAAATGCCGCTCGACGGTGTTCCGCGAGTTCGCGACGCCGGTCACACCCGACGAGGCGACGCTCGCGCAACTGGAGGATCAGTCGCGGAGTATGTCGTACGGCGACGCGTCGCCGGCAACGACGCGAGACGACGTTCGCGAGCTCGACCGCTAGCTCCCAACTGTACCTGCTGGTCCAGCGTTGACGGGGGTGCCGCGTGACGTCGGCTGCATCTCCGCGCCGGCTCGTCGTGGATCTCGCCGCCACGGCGAAGAACTGGTCGCTGCCCTCGTGGGGCGCCGACGCGATTCGCGCCGCTGCGCCTGACGGCTGGGAGGTGACGATCGTCCGCGCCGCCACGACATCGGACGGAGACGGCGGCGGGGGGGTGAGCCCCGAGGTGCTCGACGTCGCGCGCGACGCCGAGGTCTATTTCGGGTACGGCCTGTCCCCTCAGCTCTTTGCGGCCGCCGCTCGGCTGCGCTGGGTGCATTCGGCGGCGGCGGGGGTCGCCAGCCTGCTGTTCCCCGGGATGCGGCAAAGCGCGGTTCTGCTCACGAACTCCGGCGGTGTGATGGGGGACACAATCGCCGAACATGTCGTCGGCGGTGTGATCTACCTCCTCCGCGCGTTCGACGTCGCCGTCCGGCTGCAGGACGTGCGCAAGTGGGACAAGGAGCCGTTCGTCTCATTGCCCGGCGCCGTCCGCGAGCTGAACGAATGTCGAGCGCTCATCGTTGGGACCGGCGGCATCGGGGGCGGGGTCGGGTGGCGCCTCAACGCGCTCGGAGTACGATGCGTCGGCGTCCGTCGCCGGGCCGACCGCGGGACGCCGCGCGGATTCGAACGCGTCATCGGGCTCGATGGGCTCGACGCGGAGCTGCCGCACGCGGACATCCTCGTGCTTACCACCCCCCTCACGAGCGAGACAGGGATGCTCCTGACCGGGGCGCGAATGGATTGCCTCCCGCCCAGCGCAATCGTCGTTAACGTGGCGCGCGGTGCGCTCCTGGACGAGACGGCGCTCATCGAGCGCCTTCGCCGCGGGAGTCTGCGCGGCGCGGTGCTCGACGTCTTCCGGGAAGAGCCGCTTCCACCGGACAGCCCGCTTTGGGGGCTCCGGCAGGTGCTCATCACGCCGCACGTGGCTGCCGTGTCGCCACGACGGTTCTGGGAACGCGAGCTCGAGCTGTTCCTGGACAACTGGGTGCGCTACCGGCGCGGGGATCCCCTCCGGAACCTCGTGGACAAGGACGCGGGCTACTGAAGCGGACAATCCATTCATGGAAAAGATTATCAAGGCGGCGGTCGATCGCGGAGCGTCCGATCTCCACATCAAAGCCGGCGACGTCTTCCGTGCGCGCATTGATGGCAGGCTCGTCGCGCTCACGAAGCAGGCGCTGACTCCGGAGCAGACGAAAGCGATCGCGCTCCGCCTGATCCACAGCGAGGAAGTCCGCCAGCGGATCGACAAGATCCTCGACTACGACTGCTCGTGGGGTGCGGCAGGCGTCGGCCGATTTCGCGTCAACATCCTGCGACAGCGCTCGAGCTTCATGATCGTGATGCGGGTCATCCCGTTCACGATCCCGACGGTCGAGTCACTGCAGCTCCCCCCGGTGATCACGAACCTCGCGGAGGCGGAGCGGGGGATGATTCTCGTGACAGGCGTGACGGGCTCTGGCAAATCGAGCACGCTCGCGGCCATGGTGCACAACATCAACGCGACGATGCACAAGCACATCGTCACGCTGGAGCAGCCGATCGAGTTCCTGCACCGCGACATCAACTCGTCGGTCACGCAGCGGGAAGTCGGGATCGACACCGACAGCTTCCGCGACGGTCTGAAGGCGGCATTGCGTCAGGATCCGGACGTGGTGCTCATCGGTGAGATGCGCGACGCGGAAACGATCGACACCGCGCTCAAGGCGGCCGAGACGGGCCACCTGCTCATGTCCACGCTCCACACGCCGGACGCGGTGACGACCATCATGCGGATCATCGCCATGTTCCCGCCCGAGGAGCAGGACGTCGTCCGCATCCGCATTGCGGAGTCTCTGAACGCGGTCATCTCGCAGCGGCTGTTGCCGCGGAAGGATGGGAACGGGCGGGTCGTCGCGGCGGAGGTCATGGTGGTGACGCCGGCCATTCGCGACCTGATTCTCGAGTCGCGGGTCAACGAGATCCGCGATTTCATCGCCGACGGGCGGGAACAGTACAAGATGCAGACGTTCGACCAGCACCTGGTCGACTTGGTGAACTCCGGCGTGGTATCTTTCGAGGTCGCGAAAGCGGCGTCGTCGCGCCCGGCGGATTTCGAGCTCGAGATGAAGATGCTGCAGAGCGGGCCGGAAGCGGCGAACGGAAACCACGACAACGAAGGTGGAATCCCGGGGCTGGTGCCAACGGCACTCTCGGCTCCGGATCCATCGCCACGACGAGGGAAACGACGGTAATGCTCAATCTGCGCGGCGTGATCGGTCCGGTGGTAACGACGTTCGGCGCCCGAGATGAATCACTCGATCTCGACGCCTTCGCAACGAACCTCAGGGCCTACGCCGCCGCCGGGCTGAGCGGGGTCGTGGTGTGTGGATCGACAGGTGAAGCGGCGCTCCTCGACGAAGCGGAGCGCCGCTCGCTCATCGAACGCGCGCGTGGGGAACTGCCCAGCGACGTGTTGCTGATCGTCGGGACCGGTGCGGAGTCGACCCGCCAGTGCGTGGCGCGATGTCGTGTGGCGTCCGAGCACGGCGCGCACGCGGTGCTCGTCGTCGCGCCGCACTATTACGCGTCCGCGATGACGCCCGCAGCGCTCGAGGCGCACTATCGGCGTGTGGCCGACGAGAGCCCGCTCCCCGTTCTGCTCTACAACATTCCGAAGTACGCGCATTTCACGCTCGAGCCCGACCTCGTGGCGCGGCTTTCGACGCA
>DASURJ010000366.1:0-2811 GCA_036280115.1 Gemmatimonadaceae bacterium | reverse complement strand
GCCGGGTGGCTGCACGATCGGCACGCCCTCCCGCGCGATGTGCTCGCCGAGGTACCGCACCGAGGTGAGACGGTACGCGAGATAGTCTTCGTGCATCACCTCCTCGAGCCCGATCGCGATCGCTTCGAGGTCACGCCCCGCGAGGCCTCCATACGTGGGGAACCCTTCCGTCAGAATCAACAGATCTCGTTCGCGCACGGCGAGCCGGTCGTCGTTCGCCGCCAGGAACCCGCCAATGTTCGCGAGTCCGTCCTTTTTCGCCGACATGGTGCAGCCGTCGGCATACGAGAACATCTCACGCGCGATCTCTCGCGGCGTGCGGTCAGCGTATCCTT
Source organism: Gemmatimonadaceae bacterium (assembly GCA_036280115.1). Taxonomy (GTDB): domain Bacteria; phylum Gemmatimonadota; class Gemmatimonadetes; order Gemmatimonadales; family Gemmatimonadaceae; genus JAJKIV01. The sequence goes on along the minus strand of DASURJ010000366.1, from coordinate 2,476 downwards.
CCTCGCGCAGCTTGATGAAATACGCGTTCTCGGCGAAACGGCATGCGTCGATGTAGAGCGGGATGCCGTGTGCCTTGCAGACCGCCGAAACGTCACGGACGTTCTGCATCGAGACCGGCTGCCCGCCGCCGGAGTTGTTGGTGATGGTGAGCATGCAGAGCGGGATGCGCTCCGCGCCGACCTCGGCGACGAGCGCTTTCAGCGCCTGCACATCCATGTTGCCCTTGAACGGGTGCTGAACGGCGGCGACCCGGGCCTCGGGAATCGGCAGGTCGACGGCGCGAGCGCCGGCGAACTCGATGTTGGCGCGCGTCGTGTCGAAGTGCGCGTTGTTCGGCACGACGTGTCCCGGCTTGCAGGTGAGCGAAAAAAGAATGTGCTCCGCGGCGCGACCCTGATGGGTCGGGAGGATGTGCTTGAACCCGAAGAGGTCGCGCACGGTCTTCTCGAACCGGTAGAAGGACTCGCTTCCCGCGTACGCCTCGTCCCCGCGCATGATGCCGCCCCACTGCTCGGCGCTCATCGCGGAGGTGCCGCTGTCGGTGAGCAAGTCGATCAACACATCGCGCGCATGCAGCCGGAAGACGTTGTAGCCGGCGGCGCGGAGGTTGGCTTCGCGCTCGCTGGCCGACGTCATGCGGATGGGCTCGACGGATTTGATCTTGAACGGCTCGATGATCGTGCGCGGACTCATGCACCCGAGATGGAGGGGACGGCAACCGCGCGCCGGCTCGCCCATTGTTCGCCGAGCTGCTCGAGCTTCTCTCGTTCGATCTCCCGGTCGGCGAGGGGGAACACCACCAGCTCCTCCTTGCCGAAATGCTCCCGTGCACGCTCGACGGCCTGCAGCAGAAGCTCGCGCGCCTTGCTGAGCTCGCGTGACGTCGTGGCCCGCATCAGGGACGTCTCGATGTCATCGTGCTCGAAGCGCATGACCTCGATCGGGTCGGCGTCAGGCCCGGCGTATTCCTCGAGCGGGTTGAAGAGGAGCTCATCCTCGAGCTTGGCGTGCGGCACCAGCGCCGCGGCCAGTATCTCGGCCAGCGCGCGGACTTCCGCCGCGCTTTCGGCGGAAGGGACGATGCGTTCGATCACGTCGAACTGCGCGTAGAACACGCCGTGCTCGCCACGAAATGCGTCGGTGATTCTCATGGGGTCTCTCCTTCGTCCGGAAGATTCGCGCCGTCAGGGAACGACGACCGCTCGGATTGGCTCGCCGGCGCGCAGGGCGTCGAACGCGTCGTTGATCTCGGCAAGGGGGAAGCGATGCGTGACCAGCTCAGCGACCCGGATCCGGCCGCGACGCGCGAGATCGATCACTCGCGGATAGTCGGCGGGTCGGCATCCCAACGAGCCGAGCACTTCGATCTCGCGGAACATCACGCGACCAGCATTGAGCGGGAGGACGTCGGGGCTGTAGCCGACGAGCACCAACCGTCCGCCGGTGCGAAGGCAGTTGAATGCCTGTTCCTGGGTCGCGGCCCGACCGATCGCTTCCAGCGCCACGTCCGCTCCGCCGTCGGTGATGCGCCGAACCTGCTTGTCGATCCGATCGATGCGCGAGGCGTTCAGCGTCTCCTCGGCGCCAAAGGACCGCGCCGCGTCGAGCTTCGTATCCAGGACATCGACGGCGATGACACGCGCGCCGATGGCCACCGCGATCTGCACCAGGTTGAGGCCAATGCCCCCGCAACCGAATACGAGGACCCAGTCGCCCGCCGTCACCCGTGCGCGCCGAACGACGGCATGGTACGGTGTCGTGACCGCGTCGGCGATGATGGCGCTCTCGACCAGGGGCAGCTCGTCAGGCAGCTTGAACACATCCTTCGCCGGCGCGACCACGTACTCGGCATAGCCACCATCGATGTTGTTGCCGAGCATGACGCTGTGCTCGCAGATGTTCTCGCGTCCGGTTCGGCACATGCGACACCTGCCGCAGGTGAGGACGGCGGCGACCAGCACGCGGTCCCCCTCGCGCAGCCCGTTCGGTGGCCCACCGACAGCGGCGACCGTGCCAGCTACCTCGTGGCCGAGGATGACGGGTGGTGCCTTGAACGTCGGCGTACCGTGGTCGATGTAGTGCAGATCGGTGTGGCACACGCCGCAGGCGGCGACGCGGATGAGGACCTCGCCCTCGCGCGGCACGGGCGTCGGCGCCTCGCCGACGCACAGTGGTTGACCCGCTCCGCGGAAGATCGCGGCCTTCATGGTCTCCTCCTCGTGTAGATCGCCCGCGACAGCGCGAGCGCCATCGCACAGTTGTCGCAGGATGTGGGCAGCTCGGCCGCGGTGATCGGCTCGAGCTTCACCTCGTATCCGAGCGACTCGTACATCGTCACCATCTCCTGAAGCCTCGGCGGCGCGGCGGCGAAGCGGCGTTCCCACTCCTCCTCGTGTAGATCGCCCGCGAGAGCGCGAGCGCCATCGCACAGTTGTCGCAGGATGGCGGCAGCTCGGCCGCGGTAATCGGCTCGAG
>DASURJ010000365.1:0-15773 GCA_036280115.1 Gemmatimonadaceae bacterium | reverse complement strand
CGAGCGTATCGATGCCGCGGAGTATACCCTGGGCACGCTGTACTTCGGCGAGCAGCGGTACGCGCAGGCCGCGCGGATGTTCGAGCGCGTCGCCGCCAACGACTCGTCGCGTTTCCGGCCCGAGGCGCTGTTCCGGTTGGGCGACGCCGTGTTCGAGCTGGCATCGGCGGCGCGTGGCACGGAGCGGCGCGTGCTGTTCGCGCGCGCCGCGTCCGCCTACGAGCGCGCGACGAAGGCGGCGCCACCGCAGGGCGACATCTATTTCCTGGCGCTGTACAAGCTCGGCTGGTCGTACTACAACCAGGCGAACCAGGCGAACCAGGCGGAGTACCGGCGGGCGGTCGAGGTGTTCGGCCAGCTCGTGGACGCCTACGACAAGTTGACGCCCGAGCAGCAGGCCCGGCTCGGCCTGCGCGGCGAAGCGATCGAATACATGGCGATCGCGTTCACGCAGGTGGGCGGCGCGGAGGCCGCGAATCGGTACTTCGCATCACGCGGTGCCACGACGACGGCATACCAGCTGCCCGTCATGCGCCGCGTCGCGCAGAGCCTCGAGGACCAGGGTGACTTCGCGCGCGCGGTCGAGGCCTACCGCGCGATCATCGCCCAGGCGCCCACCGACACCGCCGCCCTCACCGCCCAACGCGCGATCGTCGACCTCTACCAGAATCGCATGCTGGAGCCGCAACGTGCGCAGGAGGCACGGCTCGAGCTCGCGTCGAAGTTCGGACCGGGCACCACCTGGGCGCAGGCGAACCCGACGCCGGGCGACAGCGTCATCGCGATCCGCGAGCAGACGCTGCGGCAGGCGGCCCAGTACGCGCTCGCAGAGGCACAACAGCGCAACGACCGCCAGCGGTACGCGTCCGCGGCGTCGCTGTACGAGCGTTACCTCCAGGAGTTCCCGCAGTCAGATAGCGCTCAGGTGGTGAACTCGTACCTCGCCGAAGCGCTGTTCAGCGCCGGTGAATACATGCGAGCCGGCGCCGAGTACTCGCGTACCGCGTACGACCGCGCAGCCGATTCGACCGGATCCCTGTCGGAGCAGGCGGGCCGCAACGCGATCGTCGCCTTCGATTCCGCGGTCGCGCGGAATCCGCGAGACGTGGCCGCGCAGGACTCGCTGTTCGCGGCGGTGGACCGGTTCGCCGCGCGGTTCCCGACGAGCGACGTCGCGCGCACCGCGCTCATGCAAAAGGGTCGGCGGGCGTCGGAGGCCCAGCGCTGGGACGTGATGGCCGCCACCTTCCGTACCTACGCCGAGACGTACCCGTCGGACGCCTTCACGCCTAACGCGCAGAAGTTGGTGGGCGACGCCCTCTACCGGGATGGCAAGTACGCGGAAGCGCAGGCGCAGTGGGTGCTGGCACAGGACCTGGCCCGGCAACGTGGTCGCACGGCGCTGGCCGACTCGATTGGAACGGTGCGGACCGCCGCGGCCGCGAGCTTCGCCGACACGCTGATTCGCGGCGGCAACTATCAGCGCGCGGCCGAAGAGGTCTACGTGGCGTTCGCGGACAGCAACGCCGGGTCCGATCGGGCAGCCGACGCGCTTCGCGACGCCATCGAGACCTACATGCTTGCCGACAGCGCAGCACGACGTCGCGGCGACAGCGCGGCCTCGGATTCGGCGCGGAACCGCGCTATTGCGCTGGCTGAGCGGTTGGCGCGCGACTACCCGCGCTACCAGTACCGCGCTCAGTATCAGGCGCTGCGGGCGCGACTCCTGGCCGACATGGGCAAGCGCGACGAATCGATCGCGGCGCTCCAGGCCGTCATCACCGAGAACCCGAGCTGGGCGGGTCGCGCAGACGCGATGGTGCGCGTCGCCGCGACGCTCGACTCGATGGACCGGAAGCGCGAGGCGGCTGCGGCATACGAGGCATTCGCGGCCGCGTACCCAGCCGACCGACGGGCGGCCGACGCGCAGTACAACGCCGCAATCACGTACCTCGAGGTCCCTGACAGTGCCGCGGCCGCGCGCGCGTACAACACGTTCGCCGGGCGGTTCCCTAACGATCCGCGTACCCCGCAGGTCCGCACCACGCGGCTGGCCTTACTGCGCGCGACCGGCGATTCCGCGACCGCCGAGCGCGAGCTCGCCTCACTGTGCGAGGGGAATCCGACGGGAGACCTCCGTGCCACGTGTGCCGTACGTGTCGCCGAGCGGGAACTGCGGCTGGGCGCGTCGATGTTCCCGGCCTATCAGGCCGAGCGCCTCGTGATCTCCACGCGGGGTCAGCTCAACGTTGCGGGCGTACAGCGGGCGTCGGCGAAAAAGCAGGAGATGCTTCGCCAGATGACCGACCACCTCACGCGAGCCATCGAATCCGGAGCGCCGTTGTACCTGTCGGCCGCGACGTTCTATGTCGGGCTCGCGCAGTGGGAGTACGGGAACTTCGTGAAGAACGTCCAGCTTCCCGAAGGTCTCACCGAGGAGGAGCGCACTGTCGCGGTCGCGGGCTCCGAGCGGCAAGCGACGCAGTATTACGACGCCGCGAAGAAGACGTGGCAGGCACTCCTCGACAAGGCCCGGCAGGAGAACATCGACAACGAATGGGTCGTGCTCGCGCGAGACGCCATCGCCGGGAACGTTCCGGCCACGCCGCCGCCACCGCCGTCAGGAGGCTCCACACGATGACGCACCACGCTGGGGCGGCGGGCCGCCGTATGCATTCCGCTGTTCGAACCGCCGTTCGCGCCTCGCTTTTCGCGTTTCGCCGTTCGTGCTTCGCCGCTCGCGTTTTGATACTGGTCGCCGTCGTGTCGAGCTCCGCGCTCGCGCAGGCGGGCCAACCCGAGCAACGGCGGCAGCAACCGCGACGCCAGGCGACGATCGAGATCCGCGGACAGGTTCCGACCCCGCAGGTGGTAACGGTGCGTCCGCGCGAGGCACCGGCATTCAACCGACGCGTGCTCGTGCCGGCATTTCTCGACCGCGATTTCTGGCCGTCGATTTTGCCGGCGCTGCATGTCGTGACGCCTGTTGCGACGCCGGGTGACGCGCCACGAGCCGATTCCGTGCGTACGGTGCCGGCCGACTCCACGCAGCGCATTCCGGCCAACCCGCCTCGACCGCCATCGGGCCTTCGCCCATCGGGCATTCGCCCATCGGGCATACGTCCTGCTCCTCCGCGGTGATCAGGTCGCCTGAACGCTGCGTCTCTTTCGAACCCTGGTTCCCCCGGAGATATCCGAGATGAATACCGTGCTCGAGTGGTACCGCAACGGCGGCCCGGTAATGAACGCGATCCTGCTGGTCGCGATTGTCGGGCTGGCTGTGTTCCTGGAGCGGTTCTACACGATCGTCATCCGCTCCAAGATCAACGGCCGTGCGTTCATCGAGCGCGTCATCCAGCTCGTGCGCGCCGGGAAGGTCGACGATGCGATCAAGCTGTGTGCGCAGTCGAAGGCCGCCCTCCCCGACATGGGGTTGCTCATATTGCGCAGCCGGAGTCGCGATGAGTCCGACCTCCAGAACGTCGCCGATGCCGCGGCGCTCGCCGTGATGCCGCGCCTCACGCGGCGGCTGCAATACCTGCCCATGCTTGCCAACGTCGCCACACTTCTCGGGCTGCTCGGCACGATCTTCGGGCTTCGCGAGGCGTTCGAGTCGGTATCCCTCGCCGCGGCCGCCGAGCGCTCGGAGCGACTCGCGTCGGGCATCGCCATCGCGCTGAACGCCACGGGCTTCGGCCTCCTCGTCGCCGTGCCGCTGTCGGTCGCGCACGCGTACCTCGTGAGTCAGGCCGAGACGATCATCGAGCAGATCGATGAGTTCTCGGTACGCCTCATCAACGCGCTCATCGACCGGCCGGACGTCCGGCTGGGGCATCGGTAGGACGCTCCGTGGCATCGGTTTACCTCCGGGCAAAGCAGCGACGCGTCGAGCGGCGCTCACTCACGGACGCGGGGAATATCAACCTCGTTCCCCTCGTCGACATCCTCACGGCGGTCGTGTTCTTCGGCCTGCTGACGTACCAGGGGGCGGCGCTCGCCGCGCTCACGGCGTTCGAGCTGTCACTGCCGCCCGTCGTCATTACCGCGCAGCAGGCGGCTACAGCGGCGCCGCAGCGTGAGGCGCTCAATCTTCTCCTCGCCGTTCGCCTCGAGCGCGATGGCATCCTCGTCGAGCACACGGGCGAGGGCGGATTCCGGAAAGAGATCGCCGGTGTACAGGGCGCATCGCTCGACACGCTCCAGACCGTGATGAGCGAGATTCGCCGGCAGTACCCGCAGAACGCCGACGTGCTCGTCGTGCCCGCGGACGACGTCGCGTACGACGACCTGATTCATGTGCTGGAGCGACTTCGCGTGGCGGCGTACTCGGGCATCTCGCTCGGCAATCGCACGCGGGCGACGCAGGTTGCCGCCATTGACGGGCAACCGGTGGGAGGCGTGCGATGAGCTCGCAGGTCACACCGCCCCCGCCAGACCAGCCCACCAAGGCGGTTGCCGGAGCGCACAACCGTGCGCGCGCGGCGCGGCTCGCGCGCCGCGCCGGGCAGTTCAACAAGTTCCGGCTGATCCAGCTGAACCTCGTGCCGTTGGTGGACACGTTCGTGTCCGTCGTGTTCTTCACGCTGACGACGGCAACGGTGGGCGAGCTCGCCCCGGTCGTGGCCGGCGTGAACCTCCCCGATTCACGCGTAGGGCAGCCGGCGCTCCAGCAGCTGACGTTAGGCATCGGGCCGCAGGTCACGCTCGGGGGCCGTCCGGTAATGACGACACTGGACGCGGCGCTCGCCCGCTCGAACGACCCGTCGCAGCCGCTCGTCATTCCGCCGCTCTATGCCGCGCTCCGCGCGAAGGCGGACTCCATCCGAACGTCGCGAGCCATGCCAGCCGACGCGTCGGTGGACGCACCGCTCGCGATTCAGGCCGACAAGACGATGCGCTACGACCTCCTTTCCCGCGTCATGCAGACGGCGCGGGTGGCCGGGTTTCGCAACCTGACGCTGCAGGTCAATCGGGTTGCGGATGCCGTGCCACCGAGGACGAGCTGACATGACCGCCCCGGCGAACGTGCCGCACGACGGGCCCCCGAGCGTCCCCGCGAACGGTCGCGATGCGATCTTCACACGGTCGCTCCGCTACGAGATCGCCGGCGAAGAAGGGCGCACGCTGCTCACGTCCTACGGCATCGCGTTCGCGCTGGGGATCGCGTGGCTCGGCTTCGTCTACTTCGGGCCGCGTACCCGGCCGATGCAGCTCCTGTCCCAGGAGGAACAGCCGATCGCCGTGACGTTCGACGCCCTTCCACCCGAGCTCGAAGTAGCGGTCGAGGGTGAAACCGGCGAAGAGGTCCGCGTTGCCGCGCCGGGGCCAGCCGAGCGACGTCCGGGTCCGAGTGGCGACCGACCGGGGAATGCCCGCCGGGGAAACGCTGGCGGCACGCGTCCGTCCACGACGTCCAGCGCCGGTGCCATTGCCGATGCGTTCGGGACGAGGTCGGGCACCGGCAGCGGCGGCCTCGTAGGTGACGTGTCGAACGTCCTCCGCGGCGTGGACGTCTCGTCAGGCGCGGGTGGCACGGGGGCCGGTGCCGCCGGCACCGGCGGCGGTGGCCGCGGCGGCAAGGTGGTGCTCGGCGCGGGTGAGGGCGGGCAAGGGTCGCGGACGCCAGGGCGAGGTGGCATCGGAGGCGGTGCGGGTGCGGGCGGCGGCGCTGGCGGTGGCATCGGCGGCGTTGGCCCGGGCGGTGGAACGGTGTCGAGAGCGCCGGTACGCATCTCGGCGCCGCGGCCCATCGAGGTCCCGACGATTGGCGGGCCGCAGCGCGACGTCGCCGAACTGGGCACGTTCGTGCGGGGGCGCGAGTCGCAACTCCGCTTCTGCTACAACGAGTTCGGGTTGAAGGTGAATCCGTCGCTCGCGGGGTCCGTGACCGCGTCGGTCACCCTCACGGCGAACGGCAGCGTGTCCGGCGTGAGCCTGACCAATCGAACGTGGTCGGGCGCTGGCGCGACCGCCACCGAGCGGTGCATCGCGGACAAGATCCGGGGGTGGCGCTTCCCGGCGTCGGACGCTGGCGGGGGCACGTACTCCTTCTCCTTCAGCTTCACACGTTAGGCGCCGCGGCGGACCGGACGGTGGTCGCCGAGGGGGGCGCCACGCTACTTTTCAGGAGTACACGCTCTCGAACCGGAACGTCGTGCTCCTTCTCCTGATCGCACTCCAGACCGTTCAGCTTCCGGCGCCGCCGCGAGGCTACGGCACGTCCACCGCCGAAATCGTCGTGGATGCCGCCGGAGTGCTCTCGCCCGCGGCGATCGACCGCATCAACCGCGTCGCCTTCGACGTCCACGAGAAGTCCGGCGGCGAGATGGCGGTGGTCACGTTGCCGGACATTGGGCTCCGCGCCCCGGTGGACATCGCCCTCACCATCGGGCGCGAATGGGGCGTCGGCTCGAGCGCGGCGATCGGCCAGCGTACGCGCAACGCCGGCGTGGTGATCCTGGTCGTGCCCAAGGAAACGAGCTCCAGCGGACGCGGGCACTGCTTCATCACCACGGGGCAGGGCACCGAAGGGTTCATCATCGATACCGAGGCGGCGCAGCTCTGTCGCGAGGCGGTCCCGTACTTCCAGCAGCGGGACTACGCGTCGGGCGTCACGTACCTCGCGATGCGCGTCGGCGAGGAGTTCGCGAGCGAATTCGGCTTCACGCTCGATTCATCGTCGCTGCCTCCGCAGCGTCGCGTCCCGCAGTTCGACCAACCACGCGGCATTGGCGGGCTTTCGCCGTTCGCGATGTTCGCGCTGTTCGTGGTCGCCTGGATCATCTTGAGCTCCATGGGACGCCGCCGTGGGTGCGGCGGCTGCATTCCCATTCCGATCGTGTTCCCGACGGGCGGCTATCACCGCGGGGGTTGGGGCGGCGGTGGATGGGGCGGTGGTGGCGGTTGGGGCGGAGGCGGCGGGTTTGGCGGTTTCGGCGGCGGTGGTGGCTTCAGCGGTGGCGGCGGCGGATCCGACTGGTGAGGGATGGAATGACGCTCGACGAACTCGTGTCCCAGCTGGAGAAGGTCTACGGTGCGGAGCTTCGCACCGTCGTGCTGTACGGCTCGGCGGCTGCCGGCGAGCACATCCCCAAGCGCTCCGACTACAACGTGCTCGTGATCGTCGACGAGCTCACGATGCAGCACATGCGGGCCGAAGCGGCCGTCGCGCGTGCGTGGGGCGAATCCGGGAATCCGCCGCCGCTCACGCTCACGCTTGCCGAGTGGCGCAGTAGTGCCGACATCTTTCCGATGGAGTACGCGGACATTCTCGAGCGGCACCGGGTGCTGCACGGCACGCCCCCATTCGATGGCATCGCCGTGGACCGGGAGCACCTGCGCCTTCAGGTCGAGCACGAAGCCATGGGGAAGCTGCTCAAGCTTCGCCAGGGGATCCTCGCCTCGGGGGGGAATGCGAAGGCGCAGATCGACCTCCTCGCCGCCAGCCTGAGCACGATCATGGTGATCTTTCGCGCCGTCGAGCGCCTCCACGGCGCCGTCCCGCCAACCGATTACGACCGGCTGAGCCGCGACGTGGCCGGACGAATCGGTTTCGATGCCGATCCGTTCGCGCGAGTGGTCCGACATGTGCGCGGTGTGACCAAGATCGGCTCGGCGGACGTGGGAGCGATACTGGAGGGTTATCTGGACGGGATGTACAAGCTCGTCGGCTACCTCGACCGTTACCAGTCGGCACCTTGAGGCGGAGCCCGCGCCGCCAGGGATGCCAGGGATGTCATGTCCGCGGGTGGAGGACTGCGTTTATGCGTGCGACGAGCGGAGGCATGAAAGGCACCGGAGACCGTGGCATTCCGAGCGGAGGCGCGAAGCGCCGGAGTCGAGGAATCGCACGGTCATTCCGAGCGAGCGTAGCGAGTCGAGGAATCGCACACGTCCCGATAGAGAGCCTTCGATCGGGACGACTGCGTTTCGACGCGACCTCCTTCGTGGTCCTGGCCGTCGCGACCGTGACGTTGGGCTGTCCGGGCGAGCGCCGCGATCGCGCCGACAGCGCTCGCGCCGCCGTTCCGGTCGACACCACCCCGATGGACTTGAGCAAGGTCGAAACTTCCCTCCCGCCAGCGGCGCCGGATACTTTCCAGGCACCGGCTCGTCGTGTCGCGCGGCGGTCGGGCGGCGACGTTGCCCCGCCCATCCCGCCGGCACCACCCGCGCTCATGGAGGCGGTGTCGCGCGAGCAGGCGTTCTCGCGGTTCTGCTATCAGGAGTTCGGGCAGAAGGTCGACCCGACGCTCAACGGCGGTGTCGCGGTCGTCGTTACCGTGGGGCAGGGTGGTGGAGTGACCGACGCGGAGGTGGCGAACGACAGTTGGTCGTCGAAGGCGGGCGCGGCCGTGAACCGATGCCTCAACCAGCGCGCCGCGTCCGCCTGGAAGCTCGCCGCTGGTGCCGTGCCTGCCGGAAAATACGTAGTGCGAATGACCTTCACTCGACAGTGACCGTACACGTGACGTCCATCCCCGCCACGAGGATCCTCCCCATGCGCCGATACATGCTGCCGCTCGCCCTGCTGCTCGTGACCGGGTGCGGCTACAACACGATCCAGCGCTACGACGAGCAGGTCAACGGCGCGAAGAATCAGATCGAGGTGCAGCTCCAGCGTCGCGCGGACCTGATCCCGAACCTCGTCAACACGGTCAAGGGATACGCGCAGCACGAGGAGGCCGTGTTCACGCAGGTGGCCCAGGCCCGTGCCGGACTCCTCGGTGCCGTCCAGACGGGTGACCCGCAGGCGATGGCGAATGCGAACGCGGAGCTGACGGGTGCGTTAGGCAGGCTGCTCGTGGTGGCCGAGGCGTACCCACAGCTCAAGGCCGACCAGAACTTCCTGCGGCTGCAGGATGAGCTCACCGGGACGGAGAACCGGATCGCGGTCGCGCGGACGGATTACAACAACGCGGTGCAGACGTACAACACGTATATCCGGACGCTCCCGCAATCGCTGACGGCGAAGGTGACGGGTGCCAAGGCCCGTGAGTACTTCGAGGTGACGAATCCGGGGTCGCGTGAGGCGCCAACGGTAGATTTTTCGAAGGAAAAGAAGAGCTAACAGCTAACAGCTGATAGCTAACAGCTGATAGCTGATAGCTTCAGTCCGGTATCACATCCGGCAACACGTACGTCAACGGATCCACGACCTTTCCGTTGACATGGATCTCGTAGTGCAGATGCGGCCCCGTCGAGAGGCCGGTCTTTCCCACCGCCGCGATCGTCTGCCCGCGCGTCACGCGCTGCCCCCGGCGAACGTCGATGCGCGACGTGTGTGCATAACGAGTCACGATGCCGTTGCCGTGGTCGATCTCGAGCACGTTGCCGTAGCCCGTCTCGCGCGCGACCCGCTTCACCACGCCCGACGCCGGGGCGACGATCGGCGCGCCCATGGGGGCCGTCACGTCAATGCCCTCGTGCGGCCGCGTGACGTGCAGGATCGGGTGCTTCCGGTTACGCGAGAACTGGCTCGTGAGCCACCCCGCTGTCGGCATGATGGACGGCACGCTCGAGAGCCGCTTCGCGTTGATCTCGAGCGAATCCGTGACCGCGGCGAACCGCGCGGACAGGAGATCGGCGCGCTGAATCAGCGTCTCGACATCCGCGTGGATGCTTTCCGGACGCGCCGCGCTATCGCTGCTGAGCGCGAGCTGGATCGTGGCGGGCGTCGCGTTGGCTCCGGAGTCGGTTGCCGGTAAGCCGGCGAGCAGTCGGATCTGCGCCTCGCGCTTGCGAATCACCTCGAGCGTGTCGCGAAGCGACGCGACGCGGAGGGCGACTTCATTCACGTCGCGCGGCTTCGTGCTCGCCATCGCGTTTGCCTCGGCCGGCTGAATGATCCCGGAGATCACGCGTCCGGCGCTCGCGATGGCGCTGCCGATCCCGATGACCGCAACGAGCCCGAGCACCGCTCCGGTGTACGCCGCAGCGCGCACCGCGCGCTCGCTGATCGCGAAACTGCGCGGCGAATCACTCCCGTGGGGAACGACCATCACGGTCCAGCGGCGATCCGCCATCGTCGGCACTCCTCTGCGGCTCACGTGAAAACCCGTCTCAAGACGGCTTGCATCATGAGCCGTAACGATACACGCTGGGACCGTGACGATGGCGTGACCCCCCGTACGCGCGACGGCGTATCTACATCACGACGTCACGCGGGCGTGCTCGCCGGCACCTCTTTCGGAAACAGTGGCTCACCCTTGTTCACTCGCCAGCCAGTCGCATCGAGTGTGTCGAGACCCGCGAATCGTTGGTGAGCGATCACACCGGGCCCACCCAACTGACGCCACAATTCCGCGCTCTTCGCCGGCATGAACGGCTGCAGGTGAATCGCATGACGCGCGAGCTGGCGCACCAGTGCGGCGAGCGTGCGCTCGAGCTCGGGGCGGAGCGTCGGGTCCTTCGCGAGCTTCCACGGCGCCTGTCGATCGACGTACTCGTTGCCGCGGCTCACCGTGCTCCACACGTGCCGCAGCGCTTCGTGCGGGAGAAAGCCGCGCGTTCCGTCCATGGCCGAGTGATAGTGCTCCAGGTCGCGCGCGTCCTGCGCGTCGAGCTCGGTCGGCGCACCGGCCGGCACGATGCCGCCGCAGTAGCGCTCCACCATCGAGATCGTCCGGCTCGCCAGGTTGCCTAACGCGTTCGCCAAATCGGCGTTGTAGCGCTCCTCGAACCGCTCCCAGGAGAAGCTCCCGTCGGCGTCGAACGGCACCTCACGGAGCAGGAAATAGCGGAACGCGTCCGCCCCGAATCGCCCGATCGCCTCGTCCAGATCCAGCCGCACGCCGGCGGACTTGCTGAACCGCTCGCCGCCTAACAACACGAACCCGTGCGCCCAGACGCGCTCCGGGATGGGCAGCTCCGCGGCCTGTAACATCGCGGGCCAGATGATGCTGTGGAAGCGCGTGATGTCCTTGCCGATGATGTGCAGCTGCGCCGGCCACCGGTCACGCCAGCCCGGGCCCGGAAACCCGGTCGCCGTCAGGTAGTTCGGCAGGGCGTCGAACCAGACGTACGTCGTCTGCGGCTCTCCCGTGGAAAGCGGCGCAGGGAAGGGCACGCCCCACGAGAACCGCGACCGGCTCGCCGAGATGTCCTCGAGCCCCTGTTTGAGCAACGCGAGCATCTCGTTGCGGCGACTCTCGGGCTGCAGAAACTCGGGGCGCTCCGTGAGCAGCCGCGTGAGAAACCCCTGGTACTTGCTGAGCTGGAAGAACCAGTTGCGCTCCTCGACCCACTCGAGCGTGCGCGTCGGATGCAGCACACACCGATCGTCCACGATCTCGGCGTCCTGCTTGAACGACTCACACCCCACACAATAACGCCCCGTGTACGACTTCTCGTAGAAGTCGTCGGGGTTATTGTCGAAGATGCGCTTGATCAGCGCACGCACGCCGGCCTTGTGCGCGTCCGACGTCGTCCGGATGAACTGGTCGTGCGAGATGCCGAGCGTCGACCACATTGCCTGAAACCGCGGTGCGATCTCGTCCACCTGCTGCTGCGGCGTGACCCCGCGCTCCGCGGCCTTCTGCGCGACCGTCTGGCCGTGCTCGTCCATCCCCATGAGAAAGTGGACGTCATCACCGCGCAGCCGGTGGTACCGCGCAATGGCGTCCGCGCCGATCTTCTCGTACGCGTGGCCAATGTGCGGGTCGCCGTTCGAGTAATCGATCGCCGTCGTCAGGTAAAAGCGTTTCACTCGTCCGATCCCTCGTCTCCGTCGTCGCCGTCGTCCGACGTCACCGACTGGCTACCGTCGGCTCCGGCGTTAGGTGCACGCCCCGCCTCGCTCCGCCCGCGTCCGCGCCGTCCGCCACGCCGCCCGCGGCGACGCCGCGGCGGCCGCGCGCCCTCCTCGCCCGGCTCGGCGCCAGCCGCGTCGGCGCTACCGCCAGCACCAGTCGGAAGCGCCGAGTCGTGAGGTGCCTGCGGGCTCGTTCTCTTCTGCGGCGGCGCACTGCTCGTGTCTCGCTCCCCGGTCGCGGAGCCAGCACCAGAGCTCCCCCGGGACCCGGGACCCGGGTCCCGGGTCGCGGCAGTCTCCCGAGTTCCCGGTTCCCTGGTCCCGGTTGCCGGTTCCCTTCGCTGCAAAGGCACTGGCCGATCCGGCCGTGAGGGAAGCGCCGGCATCCCCGGTCGCCACCCCGGACGATACGCCGGACGCTCCGCCGTGTCGGTCATGCGAATGACCTCCTCGTCGAGCTCCAGCATCATGTCCGGCTCCTCCTCCACCACCGGCTCTTCCACCGTCTCCGGCCCGCCGGCCATCTCGCGCTTGAGGTCCGCGAGCGCGACGATGCGAATCTCACCTTCCGCGTTCCGCAACGTCACGCGCTCATTGAAGATGTCGTTCGCCACGACCTTCTCTTCGCCGCGCGCCGTGACGAGGATCTTCGCCTCCTTCGGAAATTTCTTGCGACTCTGTACGTAGAACTCGTGCTCGTAGCGGAGGCAGCACATGAGCCGCCCGCACGCGCCAGAGATCTGGGCGGGGTTGAGCGACAGCCGCTGGTCCTTCGCGACGCCGAGGTTCACGGGACGCAGCTCCGGGAGCCACGACGCCGAGCAGTATTCGCGGCCGCACCGCCCGATTCCGCCGAGCCGCCTCGCCTCGTCACGAACGCCGATCTGCTTCAGCTCGATCCGCGTACGGAACAGCGCCGCCAGGTCTCGCACCAGGTTCCGGAAATCGACCCGCTTCTCGGCCGTGAAGTAGATCGTCAGCTTGCGACGATCCCACTGCCACTCGGCGTCCGAGAGCTTCATGATCAGATTGTTCGCCTTCACGCGCTCCATCGCGCGACGGCGGGCGATCTCGTCCTGCCCACGCAGCTCGTCGTACCGCCGAACGTCCTCGGGCGTCGCGAGACGTCGAGCCCGCTTGGTCACGCCTTCAGGTCCTGGCGCATGTGGCACGCCTGCCTTGCGCTTCTCCGCGAGCTCACCCGCCGAATGCACCCGGCCGAGGTCCTCCCCACGGTCGGCATCGACGATCACCGCAGCCTTGAGCGGCGGTGGCGCATCACCCTCCCAGAGGTAGAACTCCTTTCGGTTGCCCTTGAAGGCGATCTCTATGAGATGATCCACGACATCACTCTCGGAGCGGTCAACACGCGGCGGCGCGCGCCGGCATGCTCACGTCCACCTGAATCCGCAACGCAAACGCGCCCGGCTGTCGCCAGGCGCCTGGTGGAAATCTACGCTGGGAGCCGGAGCCATGCGTCTGGACCAACGCCCGCCCGCTACTCCTCGAACTGTCCCATCCGGAGGTACTTCTCTCGGCGCCGGCGCACGAGCTTGTCCGGCTTGAGCCGCCTGAGCTCCTCGAGGTGCCGGTTGAGCGCGTCCTGCACCGACGCAGCCACTTGCTCGTGGTTCGCGTGCGCGCCGCCAAGCGGCTCGGGGATGATCTCGTCGATCACGCGCATCTCGAACAGGTCGGGCGCCGTGATCTTGAGCGCCCCGGCCGCCCGCTCGCGCATCTCCGGGCTCTTGCCGTCCTTCCAGAGGATCGCCGCGCACCCCTCGACGGTGATCACCGAGTAGACCGCGTTCTCCAGCATCAGCACACGGTCCGCGACGCCCAACGCCAGCGCGCCACCCGACCCGCCCTCGCCGATCACCGTCGCAATGATCGGGACCTCGAGCCGGCTCATCTCGAACAGGTTCGTCGCGATCGCCTCACTCTGTCCGCGTTCCTCGGCCCCTAGTCCCGCCCACGCGCCCGGCGTGTCGATGAACGTGATCACGGGGACGTGGAACTTCTCGGCGAGCTTCATGAGGCGCAGCGCTTTCCGGTACCCCTCCGGGTGTGGCATCCCGAAGTTCCGCTTCAGGTTCTCCTTCGTGTCGCGGCCGCGCTGATGGCCGACGATCATCACCGTTTCTCCATCGAGTCGCGCCCACCCGCCGACGATGGCCGGGTCCTCGCGGAACAGACGGTCGCCGTGCAGCTCCACGAAGTCGGTGAAGCACATCCGGATGTAATCCAGCGTGAACGGCCGCTTCGGATTGCGCGCGACCTGCACCCGCTGGAGCGGGGACAGGTTCCGGTAGACTTCCGCACGAAGGGCGTTGAGCTTCTGCTCGAGTGGTGCGATCTCGGCGTCCACGCTGAGCTGCTGGTCGCCCGCCAGCTTCTTCAGCTCATCGATCTGTTTCTCCAGATCGAAGATCGGCCGCTCGAATTCCATTGTTGGCGTTGACGCCAAATTAGCTCCCGCGTACGAGACGGACTCGCTCGGGGCCGAGCAGGGCCCGAAGTTCGGTCAGCGCCGCGTTGGTCGCCGACACTTTGATCGAGCGCGAACGCAGCCGAGCCTGCGTCCCATTCCCGTCGTTCCACCTGAGCTCCAACGGCGCCGCCCCCGGATGCGCCTCGGCGACGGCCCGTACGTCCTGCATGACGTCGGGAAGCAAGCCTGCCCGCTCGCCGGTTCCCGGCTTCCCCCGCCCGGCTTCTCCGGACTCCCGCCCGGTTCCGGGTTCGCTTACGGCTGACAGCTCAATAGCTACCGTCACCTGTCCAGCAATGCGCAATTCCTCGAACCGCTGGACCGCCTCGACGATGAACGTCGGATTCTCGGCCCCCTGATCCCGTCGCGAGTAGCCGCCGCGAACGAGGAGCGGCACGTCGGTCCGGATGCGATCGGACAGCACCGTCCACGCCTCGGGAAACACGAGAAGCTCGGAAGATCCCGAAAAATCCTCGACTGTCAACCGAGCGAACTCCGCCCCGGAGCGTTTGCTCACCTGCCGCTTGACGGCGGTCACCACGACTCCCAGCGCCATGGGTCCCTCGGTCCACTGTCCGAGCTGCGACACCGTGTGGGTCGCGAACAGCTCACACTCGGTGCGGTACGGCTCGAGCGGGTGCCCCGAGATGTAGAAGCCGAGGATCTCCTTCTCCTTCGTGAGCCGCTCGGACTCCGACATGGGGGCGAGGTTCGGGAGTGCTGCCCGACCGGGAGTCCCGCCGTTCGGCCCTGGTTCCCGGTTCCCTGTTCCCACCTCGCCAAAAAGCGAAACCTGCCCGATCTCCTGCTCCTGCTGCTTGAGCGACGCCTCCTGGATGGCCGCATCGATGGCCGCCGCGTATTGCGCGCGGTGTCCGCCCAGCCCGTCCAGCGCGCCCGAGTAGATGAGCGCCTCGAACACCCGCTTGTTGCAGAGCCGAAGGTCAACGCGCTCGCACACGTCGAAGATGGACGTGAACGGCTTTTCGGTGCGC
The DNA here is from genome assembly GCA_036280115.1 of Gemmatimonadaceae bacterium. GTDB lineage: Bacteria > Gemmatimonadota > Gemmatimonadetes > Gemmatimonadales > Gemmatimonadaceae > JAJKIV01. The sequence continues at coordinate 535 of DASURJ010000365.1, read as the reverse complement.
GCGGCCAGCATGGAGTCGATCGCCGCACGGCCGACGTTCCGGATCGCGCCCAGGCCGAACCGGATGCGCTTGTCACCGACGACCGTGAACTTGTAGCCGGACTCGTTCACGTCAGGGGGCAGGACTTCGAGCCCCAACTCGCGCGCCTCGTTGATGAACTTCACGACGCTGTCCGTGTCGCCGATCGACGACGAGAGCAGCGCCGCCATGAACTCGGCGGGGTAGTGCGCCTTGAGCCAGGCGGTGTGATACGAGATGACGGAATACGCGACCGAGTGCGACTTGTTGAAGCCGTACCGGCCGAACGTCTCGATCTGCGCCGCGATGTCCTCGATGACGCGCTTGTCGTGTCCGCGACCGACGGCCTTGGAGACGAACTTCCCGAGCTCCTGCTTGATCAGCTCGGCGTCCTTCTTCCCGACCGCTTTCCGCAGCACGTCGGCTTCGGCGAGCGAGATGCCGGCGAGCACCTGCGCGATCCGCATCACCTGCTCCTGATAGGTGATGACGCCGTAGGTGGGCTGAAGGATCGGTT
>DASURJ010000364.1:0-2081 GCA_036280115.1 Gemmatimonadaceae bacterium | reverse complement strand
ATCTGGCCGTACACCGGCGCGACCCGCGCCTGGCGTCCACCCACGCCGACGGCGCGTACCGGGTGTGCGTCCAGCACCCAGTTCGCGACGTCGATGTTGTGCACGTGCTGCTCGACGATGTGGTCGCCCGAAAGCCACGTGAAGTACAGCCAGTTGCGGAGCTGCCACTCCGTGTCGCTCCACCCGGGCTGCTTCTCCACGCTCCAGAGGCCCTCCTGGTTCCAGTACACCTGCCCGTTGAGCACCGTGCCGATGGCGCCGTCGCGGACCCGCTTCATCGCCTCGAGATAGCCGGTGTGGTGGCGTCGCTGTGTCCCGACACCCACGCCGAGTCCCTTCTGTCGTGCCTTCTCGTACGTAGCCAGGCAGGAGAGGACGCCGGCGACGTCGGTGGCCACCGGCTTTTCCGCGAACACGTGCTTCCCGGCGTCGATCGCCGCGGCGAGGTGCAGCGGCCGGAACGCCGGAGGCGTCGCGAGCATCACGTAGTCCACGCCGCTCGCGAGCACCTTCCGGTACGCGTCGAACCCCGTGAAGCAGGTATCGTCCGTGACCTTGTACTTCGCGCGAAGCGACGGGTCGCGCGTCATCTCCATCGTGATCTGCTCGCGTGCGCGGGCGACGCGCTCCGGCAGGATGTCGCCCATCGCGATCATCTCCACTTCCGGGGCGCTTTGCATGCACTGGATGATGCCCCGCGTGCCGCGCCCGCCGCATCCGATCAGCCCCACCTTGAGCGTCGCGCTGCCCGCGGCGTGGGCGAAGCGCGGAATCACCATGGTCGCGGTGAGGGCGGCGCCCGCCTGAAGGAAGGCGCGCCGGGAGAGGTCATCGTGCGAACCGTCGTTCATGATCGTTCGGCTCCGGGTCAGGGATCTCGCACCAGACGAAAGCCCACGAAGGGTGCGTCGGTCAACCACCAGCGGCTGCTCGGAAGCTGCGGATCGCGTTCCGTCCAGCGCGCGTCCTGCGTCGCCCGCGCCGCGGGGCCGAGCGTCCCCGGCGCATCGCGAAAGGAGCCGCCGCGCGTCACGGGAATGGAGTCGCCGGACGTCACCCATTCGGCCACGTTGCCGAACAGGTCGTGCAGACCAAGCGCGTCGGGCTGTTTCGTCGCGATCGGATGCGTGCGTTCGCCGGCATTGCCCGCGTGCCAGGCGAGCGCGTTCAGGCGCTCGCCCGTGAGCGGTCGTCCACCCGTCGCGAGCATCGCGGCGTGTACCCACTCCGGCTCCGTCGGGAGACGGTACCGGTGTCCCGTCTTCGCCGAGAGCCACTTCGCGAACGTCTCCGCGGCGTGCCGCGCGATGCTGATCGCCGCATAGCCGGCGTGGCCCCACTCGTAGTCGGGCACCGCGTAGGGACGCGACGGACGCGCGATCGCGTCGGCCGCGGAGGTCGTGCGTCGCTCGTCCAGCCGCAGCATGTACACGTCGTACATGTCCCAGGACACTTCCGTGCGACCGATGTAGAAGGGTTCGACGCCGACCTCGCGCCGCCCACGAGGACCGTCGAGCACCACCTTCCCACCGGGGACGCGCACCATCTCGAACGTGACGAGCGTGCCGGGGATGGAATCGCGAATCACCGTGGGCGTTACGGCCGATGATTGCGCCCGAACCTCGCAGGGCGCCACCGTACAGGCTCCCCATGCTGCCCACGTCACCATCAGGGCTCGCGCGGCTGCGCGGGCGAATCGTCTCGACTGGACTCCTGCGACCGGCATCGACGCTCGTTCTCGTGCTGCTCGGGTGGTCGGGCTGCGCGCACGGCACCGCGCTCCGGCGGGAATACGCCGAGGTGCACATGGCGATGCCCGTGCGCATGGTGGTGTACGCGACAGGGGACTCCCTGGCGCGGGCCGCCGCGCGCGCCGCGTTCGGACGGATCGCGGCGCTCGAACTTATCCTGAGCGACTACCGCCCGCAAAGCGAGCTGCGCGCGCTGGAGCGGGCCGCCGGGAATTGGGTGGTGGTGAGTGCGGACCTGTTTCGCGTCCTCGAGCAGGCGGTGCACGTCGCGCGGGAGACCGGCGGCGCGTTCGATCCGACCGTCGGGCCCGTCGTCGCGCTGTGGCGAGA
>DASURJ010000363.1:0-5309 GCA_036280115.1 Gemmatimonadaceae bacterium | reverse complement strand
GTCGCGGCATCACCGGCGAGGCCGCCGACACACCCGATGCGTGACGCTACGAGCGACATGTTGCGGCGGCAATGATCCGGAACGTGCGGATCGTGCAAACCGCCGGTCTGATTACTTTTCGGCCCGACCCTCTCCATGGATGCGCGTGATGCGATACCGAACGTTTGGGCGGTTGGGGTGGCGGGTGAGCGAGGTCGGGTACGGGATGTGGGGGCTGGCCGCGTGGAGCGGGTCCGACGACGACTCGACGCGCGAAGCGCTCGACGAGGCCGTGCGACTCGGGTGCAACTTTTTCGACACCGCGTGGGCGTACGGGCAGGGACGAAGCGAGCGTTTTCTCGGCGAGCTGGTGCGCGGGCACCGCGAGCAGCGCCTGTATACGGCGACGAAGATTCCGCCGAAGAACCTCACGTGGCCCTCACGTGCCGACTTCCCACTCGATGACGTCTTTCCGCCCGACCATATCAGGCAATACGCGGAATCGAGCCTCGAGAACCTCGGACTCGATGCGGTGGACCTGATCCAGTTTCACGTGTGGGAGGACGCGTGGGCGCGGGACGAGCGATGGCAGCGCGCCGTGGACGACCTCCGGCGCGAGCGACTCGTGAACGGGGTGGGGATCAGCGTCAACCGATGGGAGCCCGCCAATGGCGTCGAGACGCTACGCACCGGTCTGATCGACGCGGTGCAGGTGATCTACAACATCTTCGATCAGAACCCGGAGGACGAGCTGTTTCCCGCATGCCGCGAGCTCGGGGTGGCGGTGATTGCGCGGGTTCCATTCGACGAAGGCTCGCTCGCAGGCACCCTCACGCGTGATGCGCAATTTCCCGAGGGCGACTTCCGGCGGACGTACTTCGGGCCGGAGAACCTGGGCCCGACCATGGACCGCGTGGAGCGCCTAACGCCGATGGTGCCCGCGGACTCCTCGCTTCCGGAGATGGCGCTCCGCTTCATCCTGGCGAACCCCGATGTGGCGACGGTGATCCCCGGGATGCGGCGCCCGAAGCACGTGGCGGCGAACATCCGGGCCAGTGATCTGGGCCCCCTCGACTCCGAGCTCGTGACTCGCCTTCGGGCGCATCGATGGGATCGCGAGCCGGCGCCCTGGTCGTTGTGATGCGGATAACGTGGCGGGTAGATGCGCTCGGCCGGCCGCGCTCGATCGGATCCCCGGCTCCGAGCCTCATCGCGCCCGGTACGCATTGCGACCGGTCCCGGTGGGGAAAAAGGCAGGAGGGGATGAACAGGATGGACAGGATGACGAAGATGACTCGGGCGGGAGCACGGTCGCTCTCCCAAGCGGCCTGAAAGAAAGGGAAAACAGCCGCTCAGGACGCCACCGTCCCTGAAGGCTGTTCCCGATTCCCGATTCCCGATCTCAGCTCTTGACGACTTGCGCGTGGTTCAGCGCCGCAACGAGCGTGACGCCGCCTAACGTGTTTCCCAGGAGCGTGGGAAGCACGAAGCCGCCAAAGTAGTCGCCCCAGCTCGCCCCGCCGCGGGCGACGAGGTACGCGACCTCCGTCGATCCGGCGATGATGTGCGCGAGGCCGGACACGCCAACCAGGTACGTCATCGCCACGATCACCGGCACCTGCTCGCGATGCGCTGCCGGGAGCATCCACACCATGAGCGCGATGATCCACCCGGCGAAGATCGCACGGACAAGCGTCGTCGCGAAGTCGGCGCGAAGGGCCTCGCGCGCGATCGAGAAAAACGCGTCGTGTACCTCGGGCTCGAACAGCGTCGTCCACGCGACCACCCACCCGAAGATGATCGTCCCCACCAGGTTCGCGACGAGGACGATTCCCCAGAGCCGCATCACCCGCGCGAACATGTCGCCCGTCTTCCGCGTCAGGAGCGGAACAATGGGCGTGAGCGTGTTCTCCGTGTACAGCTGCTGGCTCCCGAGGATCACGATCAGAAACCCGACCGCGTACCCGAGGTTCGTCACGAGGGGGCGCCACGCCGCGTCAGGCAGATGCGAATGGAGCAACCCCTTGGCGATCAGGATGAACCCCATCGAGAGCCCGGCCGCCAAGCCCGACCACGCGAGCGCGGAGGGCGAGCGCTCGAGCTCCTTCTCCCCCTCACGCCGGATCACCTCGTACGTGATGCTCGCGTTGAGGGATTCTTCCTGGTCGGCTTTCTCCTTTTCCGGCTCGTCGAGCTCCGGTCCCTGCCCAGGCGGCGGCTCACGGCGGTCGCGTGCCTTTACGTCGGTGCCGGTTTCGAACGGTGGCATCGTGTGCCTCCAGCCGCTGCTATCTGAGGGAATAGAGATAGCCGGCGATGTCGCGCGCATCGCGGGCGCTCACGCCGAGGTTCGGCATGGCGGTGTGCGGATCGATGGTCTGCGGGTGCTCGATCCAGGCCACCATGTTCGTTGGCGTGTTCGGCAGCACGCCGGCGATGTACGCACGTTGTGCGATTCCGGTGAGCGGCGGACCGACGAGCGAGTTCGCACCGCGGACGCCGGGGATGCTGTGACAGGAGCCACAGCCATAGGTGCGAATCACGTGGCGTCCGCGTTCGGGGTTGCCGCCGGTCAGCAGCGCGGCCTCGCGCATGCGACGACCTTCATTGCATCCGATGATCGACGCGAGAAAGACGGCCGCGGGCAGAAGACACACGAGCCACCACGCACGCGCGCCATGCACGCGTAACCAGGTTCGCGCGGTGCCGCGGACAAACCTCACGTTGCCCGTCGCACGTGTGGTGTCCCAGCGTCCGGGACACCAGGGACGCCTACGCGCATCTCACGCTGCAATGCGCGTGTCTCGGAGTCTCGCAGCAGCCGAGCCATGAGAACCAATGCGGCCAGGACGTACGCGACGCCGCCCGGAACCCACATGATCAGCCCGCCGAGCTGCTGATCTTCGATCGGCGTGAGCCCCCATGGGCCGGTCGTCGCGGCGTACGCGGAGTACGCCAGCGTCGACGACAGCGTGAGCAGCGCGCCGAGCGCGCCGGTGTGCAGCGTCGTGCCGAACAGCATGGCAATGGACGCCGGAATACCGCCCCGCGCGGCACGCCCACGCAACGCGACCCACCAGAAAAGTAGTGCCGTGGCAAAGAAGCTCACGTGCTGCGCCGCATGCACCGCCTCGCTCGTCACGCTCGCGTCATAGAGCGTCGGCGCGTGCCACGCCCAAACGGCTGCCCCATGAACGACGAATGCGACGAGCGGGTGCAGGAGCCAACGCCAGGTGGCCGCCACCGGTGCCGACTCGGACCATTGCCCGGTCCGCCGGCGCCACACGGGCGACAGCGCCCAGATGAACGGAACGAGCGGCCTGCCGACGACGAGGAGCGGCGCGGCGACGGTCATGAGCAACTCGTGCTGCGTCATGTGTGCCGAGAACAGCACGCCGCCCAGAGCGTGGAGGGGGGAGACGAGCGAGAGCGTCAGCAGGATCCATCCGGCCGCGAACGCCCACGCCTGGCGCCGCCGGATCCCGCGGTCGACGCCGGCCGCGCGCCAGAGCCGTCTGAGGCCGACACCATACAGCGCGCCGGACACCATGAGCGCCGCCACGGTCGCAGGCTCGAACGTCCACGCGCCCCAGAGGTCGTGTGGCTCGAGCGGCGCGCCGACGTGCGCGAAAACGCTCAGGCGCGCCGGCATGGGCCGAGCACCACCACCGTCACCCACTGTGCGAGGATGACGAGCGGGAAGAGGAGGCCACCTAACGCGCCCATCGCGACGAGGAACCGTGACCGCGATGTCGAGCCTGGCCCCGAATCGGGCCATGCATCGCCTGTGGCCTTCCAGAGAGACCGTCCGAGCCAGGCCGAGGCGACCGCCAGCACCAGCGACACGAAGTGCACCAGGTGAAGCGACCAGTCATTGGCGGAGAGGCACGCCCAGTCCACGATCGCGTAGCTCACCTCGAGATTGAGCAGGACTGCGAACGGACCACCCAGGAACGAGACCCATTGCTTGAGGTCGGAGACCGGCGGGTGCTCACGTGGCAGTGCTTCGGGACGGACGTCGCGTGTGCCCACGGCTCACACCCACCGGGGCACGAGGTACACGGTCACGTAACACGGAATCCACGCCGCGACCATGAAGAACGAGTAGAACCCGTCCTCGTCCACGCCGGGGTAATACTTGTCCGGTGCACCGCGAGTCACGATGACGGCGAACATCAGCGTCTCGAGCGTGTCGGCCAGCAGGAGCGTGAAGTGAACGAAGAGGACGCCCCACGCAACCGACGCGTAGGTGTTCGCGTCCCACCGTACATTGAGCGACGAGAACTCCATGAACCGGAGCACGACCGCGACGACCATGACCGCGACGGCAATCCATATCCACCGCCTGGTCTTCGCGGCGTCGAACTTCCTCGCCGCCTTCATGAACATGTACGTAGGCACGAGCACCGCGACGAGAACGAGCAGGCTGACCGTGGGCAGGAACAGGTCGGGCGGCGGCGTGCGCAGTGGCGGCCACGCCGTATAGCTCCGCATGACGTAGTAGTACGCGGCCAGGAGTGCGGCGAGCGTCGCCGTTTCGGCAGCCATGAAACCGACCGTTCCCCACCACGTGACGACGCGGCTTCCGTACACGACGCTCGGCAGATCGCGAACGTCGAGCACCGCGCGCATCGGACGCGCCACAGTCGACGCCGAGTCGGCGGGCACGTCGAACGGCTCCGTCCGGCCGGCGTATTCCGCGATCGTCATTCGGGAACCTCCACGATCTCGTGCGTGCCGGGCTTCTCTTTCCTCGGCCACCCCCACCACGTCAGGGTCACCAGGGAAAGGGCCGCACCGACGACGAACCCGATCGGGTGAAAGATTCCCCACACCAGCCCCACCCCGACGCTGAGCGCGGCGGCCAGGGGCGCGAGCGTCGGATCGGGGTGCTCGTGACGCGAGTCGGGTTCCGCGTCGAGCATGGTCGTTTGCAGCACCTCGCGACGGTCATCGCGAAGGCCCGATATGCCGTCGAGCGTTGGTCCGGCCGCCCACAGTGTGCTACGCCCGCGTGCAATCGGGATCAGCGCGAAACCGTATTCCGGTGGTGGGGACGTGGTTGCCCACTCGAGCGTCTCGCCGCCCCACGGGTCCGCGCCGGCGAGCTCACCCCGCCTGAACGAGCGCACCACGTTCACGAGCAGAAGGAGCAGCGCAACCGTCAGCAGACCGGCACCGATGGTCGATACGAAGTTGAGCGATCCCCACCCGGTCTCCGCCAGATACGTGTAGACCCGGCGCGGCATTCCGGCCAGCCCGAGCAGGAACTGCGGGAAGAAGGTGACGTTCACGCCAACGAGCAGCAGCCAGAAGCTGGCCTTCCCCAG
>DASURJ010000362.1:0-9708 GCA_036280115.1 Gemmatimonadaceae bacterium | reverse complement strand
CACGATCCGCCGGGAAGTGATGGGCACGGCGAACAGGGCGCCGACGTCCGCGGAGCTCGAGCGAATGAAGGGGATGGTCGCCCAGGCGATGCATGAGGGCGCGTTCGGGCTCAGCACGGGGCTGCGCTACATCCCGGGCTTCTACTCGAAGACCGACGAAGTGGTTGCCCTGTCGAAGGTGGCAGCCGACTCGGGCGGGATCTACACCTCACACCTGCGCGAGGAGGGGCTCGGGCTCTTCGAGGGGGTGGCCGAAGCGCTCGAGATCGGGCGGCAGGCGCGGATCCCGGTCGTGCTCACTCACCACAAGGCGGTGGGTCAGCGGATGTGGGGCAAGAGCACCACCACGCTTCGCATGGTGGACTCCGCGCGCAACGCGGGGACGGACGTGATGATCGATCAGTACCCGTACACGGCCAGCTCGACGAGCCTGAACGTACTCGTCCCGCCCTGGGCGCTCGAGGGCGGGCGCGAGGAGCTCAGGAAACGGCTCGCGAACCGCGTGCTTCGCGACAGCATAACGCGCGGCGTGGTCGACTACCTCATCAACGACCGTGGGGGTGGGGATCTTCGGCGCGTTCAGTTCGCGAACGTGGCCTGGGACTCGACGTTGAACGGGAAGACGCTCTACGACTGGGCGGTGCGGAAGGGCATTCAACCCACGCCGCAACGGGCGGCACCACTGGTGCTCGAAGGCGTGCTCAACGGCAGCGCGTCGATGGTCTTCCACGTGATCGACGAGGGCGACGTGCGTCGCATCATGGCGCACCCGGTCACGATGATCGCGAGCGATGGACGCCTCTCGCGTCCGGGACAGGGCGTGCCGCACCCACGCAACTACGGCACGTTCCCGCGCGTGTTGGGCGAGTACGTGCGCGACCAGAAAGTGCTCACGCTCGAGCAGGCCGTGCACAAGATGACCGGCATGCCGGCGAAGCGGCTCGGGCTCGCCGACCGCGGGTGCATTCGCGCGGGATGTGTCGCCGACCTTACGATCTTCGATCCGGCGACGATCGACGACCGCGGGACGTTCACGGAGCCGCATCAGTACCCGGTGGGGATCGACTGGGTCCTCGTGAACGGCACGCCCGTGGTCGCGGATGGCAAGTTCACGGACGCGCGGCCCGGCCGGGCGCTGCGGCACGTGGTTCCGCGGCGTCGGTGATTGCTATTTGGCGGCGACCGCGTTATCATCCGGCGTGCAGCCGACGCGCGTTTGCGCGTCACGAGTTCCGGAGATAGCAAATCGGACCCGAGCGTGTGCTCGGGTTTTTTTGTTTATCGGTCGCTGCGCGCCGCCATTCGTGGCGGCAGGAGCACGTCACGGCGGCCCAAGAGGGGCTGCCCGGCGAGCGGAGGTCGGCGGTGCCGGCGTCCGTGCGCTACAACACCATGAGGAGTTCGACACATGCGTACGACCGGCACAGTGAAGTGGTTCAACGACGCCAAGGGCTTCGGGTTCATCACGCCCGAGAACGGGTCCAAGGACCTGTTCGTCCATCATTCGGCCATCCAGGGCAGCGGCTACAAGTCGCTGACCGAGGGCGATCGCGTCGAGTTCGACACGGTCCAGGGCCAGAAGGGCCCGGCCGCTGAGAACGTCGCGAAGATCTCGCGCTAACGCCGCGAACCACACGCTGTCGTCACGCCCCGCCCGGCATCGATGCCGGGCGGGGCGTGACGCATTCGTCTCCCGATATCCGATGAAACAGAAGCAAGCACAGGCCCTCCGAGCCGCCTGGGACAACCGGGCGTGCGAGCATCCTGCGTTCGCGCGCGAGTACGACCAGGCGGGGAAGCGCACCGGGAACTACTTCTGCACGCAGTGCGGCGCCGCCATCTCGTACCGCGAGCGGGCCGAGCGGCTCGCCGAGCGAGGCGGAAGGGCGGCGGGCGCGGCCACCAACACTCGGCGTTAGGCGTGGGGTGCAGATGAAGCGGTTCGAGCGCCTCGACCAGGCGACAACCCCCGACGGTACGATCCTGACCCTCATCCGTCACGATCGCGAGTACATGATTCGCGTCGGGTGCGTTGAGCTCATGTCCACGCGCCAGCACCACTCGGAGGAGAAGCTCGCCGAGTTGGTGTGCGGACCGTTCCGCGAGACGCCCGACGCACACGTGCTGATCGGCGGGCTGGGCTTCGGCTTCACGCTCGCGGCCGTACTGCGCTCGATCGGACCCGACTCCCGCGTGGTGGTGGCCGAGCTCGTGGCCGCCGTGATCGAGTGGAACACGAACCCCGAGTACGATCTCGCGGGGGCTGCGCTGCGCGACGAACGGGTGGAGCTGCGGCATGACGACGTCGCGAACGTGATGCAGGCCAGCCGTGGCGCCTTCGATGCGATCATCCTCGACGTGGACAACGGCCCTGATGCGCTGACCACGGCAGGGAACGGAGCGCTCTATCGCGAGAGCGGCATCCGGACGGCGGTGGCAGCACTCCGTCCCAACGGACGACTCGCGTACTGGTCGGCGTCCGACGACGCCGCCTTCGAGGCAGCGCTTCGCCGCGCCGGGCTCACGGTCGAGCGGATCCGGGTGCCGAGGCGCGCAGGCTCCCGGAGCAAGCACACGATCTTCGTCGCACAACGCGTGGCGAATTAGGGTCGCCCTATCGGCTCGATTCCCGACTCCCGACGTCAGGGCACGTCCATCCGTCGTAGCCGCCGGATCGAGAAGAACAGGAAGCCGCCGAACACCAACACGGCCATCAGGACGGCGACCGCGAGGCTCAGGTGGCTCCCGAACGCGAACCGGCGATCGTCGAGGCCGTGCATCAGCGCAATCGCGTAGTGCCGGATACTCAGGAGTCTGACGCCGGACACGAACCCCGAGAAGAATCCCTCCCAGAGCACGATGTAAAGCAGCCCGAGCCCGATCGCCTGACTCGACACCAGGCCAAGCCACACGAACGCCGCAGCGTAGAGCGCCACGCCCACGACCGCCGACGTCGTGACGGCAATCGTCGCCTGGACATCGCCGATGTACGCGACCCAGCTCGTGAGGAACGCGCTCACGGCCATGAACGGCGCGGCGATGGTGATGACCGCGAGCAACTTCGGCACCGCGATCTGCCACCGCGGGATCGGTGCGAGCGTCAGGTTCGCGAGCGTGCGGTCCTCGACCTCGTTGCCCATGGCAGCGGCGGCGATCGCGAGAACCACGAGTGGCGCGATCGAGCCGGCGAGCATCGCGCTCAGGATCGCGGTCTCGAACTCGCGCACCGACGGCGCGTTGTCGGACCGGAGCATGAGCACGGCGATGATCACCGGCATCGATGCCAACACCGTCATGATCGTGAGACGCCACTTTCCGGAAAGCTGGTGGAGCGTCAGGCGGTACACGGATCCCATGTGCTACTGCTCCACGAGGTAGCCAAAGACACTTTCGAGAGAGTCATCGAGCGGCTCGACTCGGCGAAGACCGATCCGCGCCGCCTGAGACAGTCGAGGCAGCTCGATCTGCAGATCCTGCACGTTGCGACTCAGCACGACGAGCGCGCCGTCGGGATCCACATTGACCGCGTCCACCGACGGCAGCTTCACGACTTCGGCGGCCAGCGAACGCGGCGCGTCGCAAACCACGCGCACGTGGTACGGCCGCTGGTTGAGCGCCGCGCGGATCGCACGGAACCCACCGGACGCGGCGAGTTTGCCGTTCACGATGAGCAGCACCGTGTCGGCGAGCTGCTCCACCTCCTCCAGGATGTGCGATGACAGCACGATCGTCCGCCCCTCGGCGGCCAGCTGCTGGAGGAGGCGCTTGAAGTGCACGCGCTGCCGCGGGTCGGCGCCATTGAGCGGCTCGTCCAAAATGAGCAGCTCCGGGTCGTGCACGAGCGTTGCCGCGAGACGCATGCGCTGCCGCATGCCACGCGAGTACGTGTCCATCGGCCGGTGTTGTGCGTCGGCGAGGTCGACGAGCGCGATCGCTCTGTCAACCGCGCGCTCGAGGTCCCGCACGCCACGCAGCTTGCCCATCATGCGCACGAACTCGCGCCCCTTCATGAACCCGTAGACGGTCTCGTGCTCGGACATCACGCCGATCCGCTTGTAGAGCGGCGGGTTGTCGCGCACGGGCTCGCCGAAGACGCTGACGGTTCCGCGTGACGTCGCGGCGAGCCCGGTCATCATGCGGAGGAGTGTCGTCTTGCCGGCGCCGTTAGGCCCGAGGAGGCCGGTGATTCCGGGGCCTATGTCGAAGCTGATATCACTCACCGCAACGACGCTGCCGAACCACCGCGACACACCGTCCACGCGGATGACTGGCGTGTCATTTCGTGCGGAGGCGCCGTCAGGCGCCGCAGTCGAGGAATCGTGCTTCTCCGGGTACAGGCGCCCGTCTGCGGGGACGGCGATTTCTCGACTCGCTGTGCTCGCTCGGAATGACACCGATTCGGCGCTCATGGCGACATCCTCCGATACCGCCACCACAGAACCGCACCGGGCACGAGAATCCAGACGAAGTACCACGCGATCAGCATCTGCGACCCCAACAGCCGCGCCGGCGCATCCTCCGTTACCTCACTGACGTCGCCGAAGATCACGTCGTTCACGTGGACGGGGATGTTCGTCAGGTTGAACATCGAGATCCATTGGCCAACCGGCCCATCGATTTCCGAGGAGAGTCCCACAGTGAACGGTGTCGTGATCACGAACAGCCCGACGAGAAACACCGACGCGTACGCCCGACGAGTCGTGAACGACGCCGTGAGCAGCGCGAGCGTCGTGGCATAAACCGCCATTGCCGCGCCGGCCGCGAGGAACCTCGGCACGTCGAGCCAGTGCTTCCGGAGGTACTCGACCGGTAACGGGTCACCCGCCGAGAGACCGAGGAAGAGAACGACCTGCGGCATCCACAGTGCAACGAGCATGACCACGAGAAACGCGGCCCAGCGCGACGTGATGTAGTCGGAGCCCGTGAGCGGCCGAACGAGGTAGAGATGGATCACGCCGTTCCGTCGATCGGGGCAGAGCAACTCCGGTCCTACCACGGCAGCGAACACGAAGACGATGATCGAAGCGATCCCATAGTAGTCGGAGTGCGACGGCAGGTTGGCTCGCTCGGCCGTGCCAGGACCGCCGAGCCGGTCCGCGGCCCCGGCAACGATCGCGAACACGAGGCCGATCACCGACATCACCGCGATGAAGAACCAGGGAAGAATCTTGGCGCGCGCACCACGGCCGAGGCCGAGGGCGGTGCGGACGCCATCCTTGAACACCGCGCGGCGCGACCGACCGCGACCCTCGCGCCGGTCCGTGTAGCGCTGGTACCCGATATCGAAGACGGTGCCGGTGCTGGTCATGCGGCCTCGCCGTCGCGCTCGAAGAGCTCCGTCAACGCGCGGCGACGCGGGGCCATGCGCCGCAACGGCGCCTGGGCCTCCACGAGCGCATCGCGCACGTGATCGTACACCGACTCATCGTGCCCTTCGATCGTCAGGCCCGCACGCTCCGCCGTCACCACGACACCGCGCTTCTCCAGTGCCGTCACGAGCGCCTCACGATTGAAATCCACCTCAATGAACACCGTCTCCGTTTCCTTCGTGAACTGCTCGACCTCGCCGGACTGCACCAACCGGCCGCCTTGCAGGACGATGATGCGATCGCACGTGCGCTCGATGTCGGCCATGAGGTGCGACGAGAACAGCACGCTGATCCCGAACTCGCGGTGCGTCTTCCGGATGAGCGCGAGCATCTCCTCACGGCCTGCCGGGTCGAGCCCCGCCGTCGGCTCGTCGAGAAACACGAACGCGGGATCGTGAACGAGTGCCTGGGCGAGCTTCACGCGCTGCTTCATGCCGGTGGAGTAGCCGCCGATGGCGCGGTACCGCTCCTCGAACAGGCCGACGTGACGAAGCGTATCCGCCGCGCGCGTTCGTGCGCTCGTCGGCGGCAGACCACTCGCTTCCGCCATGTGCGTGAGGAACTCGGCGGCGCTCACGTGCGTCGGCAGGCAATCGTGCTCGGGCATGTAACCCACCCGTGCCCGCACGCTCACGCTCTCGAACGCGTTCTGGCCGAGCACCGTCGCCTTGCCCGACGTCGGTCGCAGGAGGCCGAGCAGGATCTTGATCGCCGTACTCTTTCCGGCGCCGTTCTCGCCGAGAATGCCCGTGATGCCGTCAGTGATGCTGAACGTGACGTCGTTGAGCGCAACGACGTCGCCGTACTCCTTCGTCAGGTGCTCGACGGCAAGCAGGGATTGGCCACTCGTCATCACGCCCCCGCTGGCTTTGGTTTCTCGCACGATTGCGCGTGCCCGTACTCGCAGGCTCGGCGACGGAACGTCGCGGCGCGTTCGGGTTGGCGATACACGCCCGCACCCCGGTCGAACATCGAGGCCACGCGGGCACACGCTTCCGCATGTCGCTCCTCGCAAGCCGTGCGGTAGAGCCGTGCGGCGTCCTGGAGGTTCTGTTCGACGCCAATACCGCCACTCTCGAGAATCGCCGCGTGGTGGAAGCACCCGAGGACTTCCCCGTCGTCACACGACTGCTCGAAGAGCGCCGCGGCGGTGGAGTCGTTTCTCGGAACCCCGGTGCCCGCGGTGTGCAGGCGGCCGAGGCCGACACAGCCGAGTGGGTCCTTGGCCGTGCAGGATCGTTGAAGGAGATCGGCAGCGCGCGTGAAGTCCTGCGGCACGCCCTCGCCCGCGGAGTAGAGCATCCCGAGGTTCGCGCACCCGGACATGTCCTTGCCGCCGCAGGCCTGCTGAAAGAGCGCCGCAGCGCGGGCGGCGTCCTTCGTGACGCCCGCGCCCTTGCGATACAGCAGGCCGAGTCGGGTGCAGCCGTCCATCGCGCCACGCTCGCACCCCTGTTGGAAGAGGGGACGTGCGCGCGCGGAGTCGCGCTTCACGCCTCTGGCCTCCTGATACACGACGCCGAGGCTCGCGCAGCCATCGCCCACGCCGCCCTTGCAGGCGGCATCGAACAACTCGGCGGCGCGTGCGTCGTCGCGGAGAACGTACTCGCCCTTCTGGAGCCTCCGCGCGAGCTGGTTGCAGGCAGTGACGTCGCCCGTGTCGCAGGATTCGCGGAGGCGCTTGGCTTCCACGTTTCCCGGGTGGCATGCCGCGAGCGCGACCGTAGCCGCTATGAGACAGAGCACATGAAGAGCGCCCGGGCGGGACCGACTGCCCGGTTGGGTCCGTGTTCGCATGACAGCTCGGGGGTGGGAACGCGATCAGGGAAGGCAGGGCTCTGCCCGTTTCAGGGGTACGGGCGGGCCGATCGGGAAGTTTCGCGGCGCGACATCCCCCGTTCCAGAATCGTCCTTGGTTCGGACCCTCTCGGCGACCCATGAAAGCGAGATTCGATACCGGTACCGATGCCGCGATGCTCGGGGTGTGGGACGCCGAGCGCGACGATCGGCCGTTCACAGCGCTGAACATCGATCGGCAGCGCATCGCACTCGATGACGATGCCAGGGCCGGGCACATCTTCGTCGTGCGCACGCACGCGGACGGGGGTGGGCCGGTGGACGTCTACGTCGACGAGTCCGTCCCGGATGCGATCACGGCACGCCTAACGCCTCTGGATGGCGAGTATCTGCTCGTCCTTCCGTCCGGCTCGCTGATCATCGATGGGGCCGAGACCTACCGCACGGGGACGCCGGACGAGAAGCAGAAGCGCCAGGTCGCGGTCGCGCTCGTCATCACGACCGTGGTCTTTTTCGGCTACTTTCACGTCCGGCAGTGGGTCCTGCAACGGAACGCGCGGTACGCTCGGCTCGACGATGTGATTCCGGCGTTCCGACTCGAGCACCAGGACCCGACGTTCGTGTTCGAGCTGCGGCGCCTCGACGATCGCGCGGGATTGGCGGGTGGATCGGTTTCGCTATAGATCGAACACCGCGACCACGGGCCCGTGATCGCTCGTCCCGAACTCGCGTTGCACGACGCACGACGCCGTTCGGTCGGCGATCGCGCGACTGGCCAGGATGAGATCGAGTCGCCACCCGATGTTGCGCTCCTTCATGTTCCGCCACGGCGCCCACCAGGTGAACAGGTTGGCGTTGTCGGGTTCGAGCTGGCGATGCACATCCACGAGCCCGTGGCCGATGATGCGTTGCATGAGCGCGCGCTCGTCGGGGCGCTGGCCGATGATGCTGGGCTTCCGCTCCTTTGGGTGCACGTCCATGTCGGTCAGGGCCACGTTCATGTCGCCGCACAGCACCAGGGGGCGGCCGGCGACCTCGTGGTCGGCGGCGAACTCCGCGAGGGACTCGAGAAAGCGCAGCTTGGCCGGGAAGTCCTTCCCACCGTTAGGCACGTAGATCGACGCGATCGTCAAGCTCGGGAGCTGCGCCGTGACGACCCGATGCTCGTAATCGAACACCGGGTGCTCGAACGCGGGCCGGTCGGGGATCCTTTCCTTGCGCACGTGCAGCCCCACGCCGGAATACCCCTTTCCGCCGTGCCAGTAGCACCAGTAGCCCTCGATCTCACACAACCATGCAGGCAACTGTTCAATCGATGCCTTGATCTCCTGCAGGCACAGCACATCGGGCTGCTCCCTCTCGATGAACTCCTGCAGCTGCGCCTGACGAGCCCGGGCGCCGTTCACGTTCCAGGTTGCGATTTTCACAACGACGCACCAGTCTGCATGCCGGCGTGTACCGAATTGAACGTCGAGAAAGCGACAACGGTGAAGCACATGAAGCAAACGATCGTGCACGTGGCTCTGGTCGTCCGCGACTACGACGAAGCCATTCGCTTCTACACCGAGACGCTTCAGTTCAATGTAGTCGAGGACACGTACCAGCCGGAGCAGGACAAGCGGTGGGTGCTGATCGCTCCCCCCGGGTCGACCGGTCCGACCCTACTGCTCGCCAGGGCATCCACGTCCGAGCAGGAGCACGCCGTCGGCAACCAGGCTGGCGGGCGAGTCTTTCTCTTTCTCCGCACCGACGACTTCTGGCGCGACTACAATAGAATGGTTGCTCTCGGCGTCACGTTTCGGCGTCCGCCGAAGGTAGAGTCGTACGGCACTGTCGCGGTCTTCGAGGATCTCTACGGCAACCTGTGGGATCTCCTGGAGTCGACCGTCAGCTGACGAACGGTGGGAGCCCCAGCGCGGAGTTGAGCCACCGCACGAGGGGGAGCAACGCCTGAAAGTCCTTCGCGAGGAGCGCCGGCAATCCGGTATCCGTGACCTCCGCGTCGGAAAGCAGGCGGCCGCTCGTGAACGACTGAAACCTCAGCCACGTCGCAGCCGGATGGTCCTCGGAGAAACCGCGCGGCATGCGCTTGAGCACCGCCTCCTCATCGAGCCCGCCGTACCGCCTGGTCAGCCCCTTCGCGACTCGATCGAACCCTGCAGGATCGTCGCCGATGGCATCCCGCAGCCGATTCAGCTGTGGCCGCGGCGGCATCCACAAGCCTCCACCCACCATCGAACGTCCGGGCTCGATGTGAAAGTAGAAGCCCGCGCTTCCGCCATCGGCCTCGCTTCCGACACGCGATGACGCGCGCCTGTGGTGGAACCAGCACGCCGCGTGTGTCTTGTACGGCGACTTGTCCTTCGAGAAGCGAATGTCGCGGTGGATGCGGAACATCGTTCGCTTCGGGTCGCCGCCGATCTCCGGCGCGAACTTCCGCATGCGTGCGTCCATCTCGCCGATGAGGTCCCGCATCGGCGCACGGAGCTCGGTCTCGTACTCCTCGCGATGGGCCTCGAACCACTCGCGATCGTTGTGGCGG
>DASURJ010000361.1:0-2577 GCA_036280115.1 Gemmatimonadaceae bacterium | reverse complement strand
CGGTTCCCGAACCGGGCGAGCCGCCCGCAGCGAACCGGGCAACGGACGACTGACGGCGGCGGTGCTGTGTCATTCCTCATCACCCGCTTCGCGGGTGCCCGGCTCGGAATGACACCGCCCTCTATCCGGACGATTGCGATTCCTCGCCGCGCTCGGAATGACAAAGTCGATGTCGATTACAGGATGTGCCGTTCGACGTGGTAGTGAGAGGTAGGGATGTACCCCCGGAACTCCCGACGGACAGGACCCTTCAATGCTCATTCGAGATCTCCGATACGCCCTTCGCACGCTGGCGCGCGTTCCTGGCTTCGCCCTCGCCGTCGTGCTCACGCTCGGCCTCGGGATCGGTGCGAACACGGCGATCTTCAGCGTTGTCCGTGGCGTGCTTCTGAAGCCGCTGCCTCACCGCGACGGTGACCGCCTGGTTTACCTCCGTCACTCGATCACCGGCCCAGGCGGCGAGAACATCAACTTCTCGGTCCCGGAGATCCTCGATTTCCGCGAGAACGCGAAGAGCTTCGCCGGCATCGCCGAGTACTCGGGGATGGTCTACACGCTCGAGGGGGAGCGCGACGCCGTCCGCGTGAACGTCGGCCTCGTGACCGGCAACTTCTTTCAGATCATGGGGCTGTCGGCCGTCGCCGGCCGGCTGCTGAACGAGGGGGACGACGGGCTCAACGTGCCGCCCGTCATGGTCCTCACCCACGAATACTGGATGAAGCGCTTCGGCGGCGACCGAGGCGTGATCGGCAAACACGTTCGTCTTGGCGGGAAGTCCGTGGAGATCGTCGGCGTCGTGCAGCCGGCCCCGTACTTCCCCCAGCGCATGGACGGGCTGCTCAACATGGTGATGAGCGAGCACCACACGAGCGCGATGATGGTGCAGGGGCGCACGCATCGAATGACGGAGATGATCGCTCGCCTCGCCCCGGGGGCCACGGTGGAGCAGGCTCGGACGGAGGTGGCAACGATCCGCAAGCGCGTCGAGGCCGAGCACCGTGAGTCGTACGATCCGGGCTCGGAGTTTCGCGTCTCGGTGATTCCGTTCCACGACGTGCTCGGCGAGAAGGCGCGCCTCACGCTCTGGCTGCTCATGGCCGCCGCCGCGTTCGTCATGATCATCTCGTGCGCGAACGTCGCGAATCTCACGCTCATGCGGTCGGTTCGTCGCGAGCACGAGTTGGTGGTCCGCGCCGCGCTCGGCGCCGGATCCGCACGGCTCCGCCGGCTGCTCCTCGCCGAGAACCTCGTGCTCGCGTTCTCGGGGGCGGTGCTCGGCCTGGTGATCGCCGTTGGCGGGGTTCGTCTCCTCACGTCGCTCGCGGAGCGGTATTCGCCCAGGGCGAACGAGATCGCGCTCGACGGGATGGTGCTGGGCTTCACGGCGCTGCTCGCGTTCGTCGTGGCGGTGCTTCTGTCCTACGCCCCGCGCCTCGCGAAGGAAGGCACGTTAGGCGCCTGGGTGGCGGCTGGCGTGAACCGCATGAGCGGGGGGCTGCGTCGCCAGCGCCTGCAGCGGTCGCTCGTCGTTGCACAGATCGCGGTGTCGGTCATCCTGCTGACCGGCGCAGGGCTGCTCACGCGAACGATGATGCAGCTGTCGGAGGTGGACACGGGGCTCAAGACGGAGAACGTCCTCACGATGGAGGTCCCGTTCGACTTCGAGTCACGGAACGACACGGTCGCGAAGGCGTTGTTCGAGCGGATGCGACTCGAGATCGCGGCGATCCCGGGCGTACGGGAGGTCGGCGTTGGATCGGCGGTGCCGCTGCGCGCGACGCAGGTCATGCTCGACGTGAAGGCCGAGGGGCGGCCGCTGGCGTCTGGCGAAGCGCAACCGCGCGCCGAGTTCCGGACGACGAGCCCCGAGTATTTCCGCGCCGCGGGCATTCCGCTGCTCGCGGGCCGCGAGTTCTCCACGACCGACCACCAGACGTCGGCCAAGGTCGTCATCCTCAACAAGACGCTCGCCGACAAGTTGTTCGGCGACCGCGATCCGGTCGGTCAGCGAGTGGCGTGGACCGGCGAGGTGCTCAAGTTCATCGGCATCAGTGGCGAGTGGCGGACGGTCGTTGGTGTCGTCGGCGATACGAGAGACGCCGGGCTCGACGTCGAGCCGCACGGCGTGGTGTTCCAACCCCTCGCGCAGGAGGCGCTGTTCGGCGGCGGTCTCGTGATCCGCTCGGACCGTGACCCCAAGGCGCTCGCTCCCGCGGCGACGCGCCTCGTTCGCAACATCGTGCCGCAGGACCCGATCGAGAACGTGATGACGGTGAGCGAGATCCGTGACGCGAGCGTGGCGCCACGGCGGCTGAACGCGGTGCTCGTGTCGTCGTTCGGCGGGTTGGCGCTGATCATTGCCGCAGTGGGGATCGCCGGCGTGCTCGCATTCTCGGTGAGCGCACGGACGAACGAGATCGGGATCCGGATGAGCCTCGGCGCCGACAGCAGCCGCGTGCAGCGGATGATCCTCGGCGAGGGCGGCGTGTTGCTCGGCGTGGGGCTCGCGTTAGGCGTCGTGGGGGCGCTCCTCGCGACACGCCTGATGCAGGGGTTTCTGTTCGGCGTGACGCCGCA
>DASURJ010000360.1:0-5551 GCA_036280115.1 Gemmatimonadaceae bacterium | reverse complement strand
CGCCGATGGACCAGTCCGGCCATTGACCCGCCGCGCGCGCGGGCAAGATTTCGGGCATGACTGATGACGCAGCGAGCGCCACCGAGACTCGGCTCGACGCGGTCGAGGAAAGCGCCGTCTGGCTCGACCTGAACGGCGCCCCGGCGGTCACCTGGATGTGCACGCCCGAACGCCTCGACGAGCTCGTCGTCGGCTGGCTGTTCGGCGAGGGCTACATCGAGCAGATGTCCGATGTCGTGCGCATGCGGCCGTGCACGTCGGAGCTCGGGTTCTGGGTGGAGGTCCCCGCGGACAGGTACGACACGGTCGAGCGGGCCGAACGACGCCGAGTGCTCGCGTCGGGGTGTGGGGCCGTGACGACCATCCTCGGGTCCATGAACGACGTCCCGCGCCGTAGCCGAACGCCCATCACGCTCGACACACCCACGCTCCGGCAGCTCTTCAAGGCGCTGTTCGCGCGGGGCGAGCGGTACAAGGATACGGGTGGGATCCACGCCGCCGCACTCACGGACGGTACGACGCTGCTCTACCACGCCGAGGACATCGGGCGCCACAACGCCGTGGACAAGGTGTTGGGAGCGGCGGTCCTCGATGGCCGATCGCCGGAAGACCTCACGCTGCTCGTGACGGGGCGAATTTCCGGCGAGCTGGCCTTCAAGGCCGCGCGAGCACGGATTGCCGTCGTCGCGACCCCGTCCATTCCGTCCACGATCGCGGTGGACATCGCGAAAGCCGCGGGGATGGTGCTCGTCGGGAGGGCGGTGAGCGGGCACCCGCAGATTCATGGATAGCGCGTCCGGCGCGATGGAATGACCGTTACGGGCGCCATTCTCGCGGGCGGACGCTCCACTCGGTACGGCGGCGCGCCGAAAGGACTCGAGCGCGTGAACGGGCGGCGCATCATCGACCGCGTCCGTGACGCGCTCGAGCCCGTGGTCGATGAACTGCTGCTGGTCGCGAACGACCCAGCGGGCGCGAAGTGGCTCCCCGGCGTGCGGTGCGAAGCCGATGTCCTTCGTGACGTGGGAAGCGTCGCGGGGATTCATGCGGCCCTCGTGCACGCGAGGACGCCGGTCCTGGTGGTCGCGTGGGACATGCCGTTCGTGCCCACATCGCTATTGCGGGCGCTCCGGGACGCGGGCGCCGGCGTGGACGCGTCCGTCGCCGAGAGCGACTCGCGGCGCGGCGTCGAGCCGCTCTGCGCGTATTACGCACCCGCATGCGTGAAGGCCATTGAGACGCGCGTCTCGGCCGGCGACCGGCGTGTCGTCGCGTTCTACGACGACGTGCGGGTCGCGCGGATGGGTGCGGAGGTGGTTGCGCGGTTCGGGGACCCTGCCCTCTTGTTCATGAACGTCAACACACCCGAGGAACGCGTCCTCGCGGAGGCACATGCGGCAGCCGCCGATGGTGGCCGTTATCGGCAAGAAGAATAGCGGCAAAACGACGGTCGCCGTGCGCCTCGCCGCGGAGCTGCATCGGCGCGGCCATCGCGTGATGACCATCAAGCACGGGTCGCACACGTTCAACATCGATCCGGCCACGACGGACACGTATCGTCATTACCACGAAGGCCACGCCGAGCGGGTGGCGATGGCCGCACCGGACAAGTTCGCGCTCATCGTACGGTGGAGTGAGGAACAGGGGCCGGAGCAGATCGCGTCTCGTCACATGAGCGACGCGGACATCGTGGTGTGCGAGGGGTTCAAGCGATCGGCTTTGCCGAAGATCGAGGTGTTTCGGCGAGCGGCGCACGACGCGCCGCTGTACGACCCGGCGGACCCGGCTGTGCACGAGTATCTTGCCGTCGTCGCGGACGGCCCGGTTCCCGGCGTCACCGTGCCGGTATTTCTGCTGGATGACGCGGCCTGGCTCGATGCTCTTGCCGGGCTCGTCGAGCATCGCATCATGGGAATCGGCGCCGCTCCCGCAGGCGAGGCGCCGGACCGCGAGGCTGCGCACGACGCCGTCGCAGCGCCACGACCACTGGAGACCGAATGACGCGAACCGGTTCGGCATTCGCACCACGATCGCAGGTAGTGCGTTCCCATCGTCCGCGACGAGGACGCGTCACGGTGGTGGTGGCGTTAGGCGCCGCGGTGCTGCACGGCTGCGCGTCGGCGGGCATGGGACGCGGCAGCGCCCCCGGTACCCGCGCCGAGCTGCGACACGCCATCGACTCGATGGTGGCGCTGCCGAAGTTCGCGAACGCGCACTGGGGCATCCTGATCGTCGATCCGGAGCGCGGCGATACGCTGTATTCGCGCAACGCCGGGAAGCTCTTCATGCCCGCGTCCAACCAGAAGATCGTCACCGGTGCGGTCGCGCTCGCCCTGCTCGGCCCCGATTTCCAGTTCGAGACCGCCTTCGCCGCCCGCGGCCCCGTGGAGGGCGGCGTGCTGCAAGGTGATCTCGTCGTGCTGGGCGGCGGCGACCCGACGATGAGCAACCGCATGCGCGACGGCGACGTCATGCAGGCGATGCGCGCGATCCCCGATTCGCTCCGCGCGCACGGCGTGCGCTACGTCTCGGGGCGACTCCAACGTGCCGGGGACGTCTTCCCCGATGCGTGGCACGGCTTCGGCTGGGCGTGGGACGACTTCGGCTTCGCCTACTCGGCCGGCGTCGACGAGCTGTTCTTCAACGAAGGGATGTTCACCATCACCCTTCGCGGCAGCCAGCGCGATGGTGCGCGCGCGTCCACGATCGTGCGCCCTGATATCGGCTTCCCATCCGTACGATCGCTGGTCACGACGGTTCGGCGACCGGATTCCACCCTCAATGCCGACGGGTCGTGGACCACGCCACGACGCCGTTCGCCCTCGGCGACCATGGATAGCGCGAGCAACGTCGTCACCGTGTCGGGCGAGGTGTTCGTCGGCGACTCGGTCACCATGGACGTCGCGTATCGCGACCCCGGGCTCGCGTACCTCTACGCCCTTCGGCGAACGCTGTCGGAGCAGGCGCTGACTGTCGAGGGTGGGCTCGACTCCCGCTCCCCGCGTGATACATCGACCGCGCTCGACACGCTCTTCATCCTGAAGTCGCCACCACTCCGCGAGATCCTTCCCGCCCTCGAGAAGCCGTCGCAGAACCAGATCGCGGAAATCTTCTTCAAGACGCTCGGGCTTCGACTGACCACGGTCGGCACCGCTGACAGCGGGCGCGCGGTCGTCGAGCGTCAACTGGCTGCGTGGGGGATCGCGCCCACGTCGTTCGCGGTGCGCGACGGAAGCGGGCTCTCGCGACACAACTACATCGCGCCCGACGCCGTGGTGCGAATCCTCGATGTCATGCGGAAAAGCGAACATTTCGCCGTGTTCCGCGGATCGCTGCCCGTGGCGGGCGTGGACGGCACGATCAGGAATCGCATGCGCGACACGCCGGCGGCCGGAAACGTGCACGCCAAGACGGGGTTCGTGGACAAGGCGCGTTCGCTCTCCGGCTACGTGACGACGGCCGACGGGCGACTGCTCATCTTCAGCCTGTTGTGCAACAACTGGACGACGACTTCACGCGAAGTGGACGAGGTCGCGGACGCCATCGCGGTGCGCCTCGCGGGGCTCGGCAGGCGCTGATGCTGTCGGTTCCCGAAGCGAGCACCCGCATCCTCGAGCATATCGGGCGGCTGCCGGCGGAGCGCGTGCCGCTGCTCGACGCGCTGGGCCGCGTGCTCGCGGAATCGGTGCGGGCGCCGATGACGCTGCCTGCGTGGGACAACTCCGCGATGGATGGCTACGCGGTGCGAGCCGCGGACATCGATGCGGCCACGCCCGACCAACCGGTGCGCCTTCGCGTGCTCGAGACCGTTGCCGCGGGCGCGTTTCCCACGCAACGGGTGAGTGATGGCGAGGCCATCCGCATCATGACCGGCGCCCCACTGCCGGACGGTGCCGACACGGTCGTGCGGGTCGAGGACACCGACGCCGGTGCCACCGAGGTACTGGTGCGGGATTCCCGCGACGCTCGCCGGAACGTCCGACCCCGTGGCGAGGACTTCCGTGAGGGTGATGCGTTGATGGACCCCGGGTCCGTGCTCGGTCCGGCGCAGTTGGGGGTCCTGGCGTCGGTCGGTCGTGCGACGGTCGAAGTTCATCGCCGCCCTCACGTCGGGATCATGGGGTCGGGCGATGAGCTCGTGGACCTCGACCGCTTTCACGAGGTCCTTGCCGGGCGAAAGATCGTGTCCTCGAACGGCTACACGCTGAACGCGCTCGTCCGCAGCGCGGGGGGCGTGCCGGTCGACCTCGGCGTCGCCCGCGACGATCCCGTCTCGCTGCGCGATCATCTCGCCCGATCGTCGGGATGCGACCTCCTCATCACGTCGGCGGGCGTGTCGGTCGGCGAGTTCGACTACACGCGCGAGGTGCTTGCGTCGTTAGGCGCGGAGATGAAGTTCTGGCGCGTGCGGATGCGACCGGGAGCGCCCCTCGGCTTCGGCCTGTTGAGCGGCATGCCATGGATCGGGCTCCCGGGAAACCCGGTTTCCGCCATGGTCACGTTCGAGCTGTTCGTTCGCCCCGTCGTGTTGCGGATGCTCGGCCACGACCGGCTCTTTCGCCGGCCGATTCCGGTGCTCCTGGACGAGCCCGTGTCGATCGGTGCGCGCCTCACGCACTTCCTTCGCTGCGTCGTGAGCACGCGCGACGACGGCGTCGTGACGGCGAAGCTCACGGGCCCACAGGGCTCGGGCATTCTCACCTCCATGTCGCGCGCGAACGCGCTCCTCGTCGTCCCCGAGACGCGTCCGCGCGTGGAAGCCGGTGAAACGCTGCACGCGATTCCGTTGGGTGCCGAGGCCGCGTTGACGACGGTCTTCGCGTTATGATCATGCCGCCGGCCACGCCCCCGCTCTCCGCAGAAGCCGCCGCGGTAGTGCAGCGGACGCTCGACGAGCTCCGTGCCGCGTTCGACGTCGTGACCACGGAGATTCCACTCGCCGGGCGCGTCGTGACGATGTATCACCCGCGCAACGCCGACGCGTTGATCGATGAGGAGGCCTTTGCCATCGATGAGCGATTGCCGTACTGGGCGGATCTCTGGCCGTCGGCGCGCGTGCTCGCGGAGCGCATCGCGGCAATGGCGCCCGACGAACGCCGGTTCCTCGAGCTCGGGTGCGGCGCGGGGCTCGTCTCGGTGGCCGCCGCGATCGCCGGGTTCGACGTGACAGCGACGGACTATTACGACGATGCGCTCCGTTTCACGGCGCTCAACGTTCTCGCGAACACGGGCACGCTCATCGATACGCGGACGGCGGACTGGCGGCGCTTTCCGCACGACCTGGGCCGGTTCGAGCTGGTGGCCGCCTCGGATGTGCTCTACGAGCGAGAGCACGCAGAGCTCATCGCGTCGGTCATCGATCGCACGCTCACCGCTCGCGGCACGGCGATCGTCGCGGACCCTGGCCGGCTCGCGGCACCGCAGTTCGTCGAGCAGGCGACCGAGCGAGGAATGATCGCCGGGATTGCGGATCGCGTGCCATACGCGGAAGAGAACGTGCGGCAGACCATCGACGTTTACGAGATTCGCCGGCGCTGAGGGCACCGCCTCA
>DASURJ010000359.1:0-8580 GCA_036280115.1 Gemmatimonadaceae bacterium | reverse complement strand
GCCCGGGTGTGGCGCAGCAGCCCGGTGTGGAGCACCGTGAGCGGCAAGCGCACGCACGCCATGCGCGACGCGGGGATCTCCGCCTTCAGCTGCGCGATGAGCTCCGGCACCGTGAGGGTTTCGACATCCTCGAGGGGCGCGCCCCGAATCAGTTCCGTGAGCATCGATGACGCGGCGATGCAGATGGCACACGCGTTCGCCGTGAACCGTGCTGCCGTCACGACATCTCCGTCGAGCGCCAGCTCGATGCGGACGCGATCGCCGCAGAGCGGGTTCGCGCCTTCCTGCGACACGGTCGGTGACGGCAGGGCGCCACGATTCCTCGGCCGCTTGACGTGGTCGAGCATTGTCGGGCTGTAGGGTCCGGCCACGGCTATTCCACCGCGCCGCGTTCAGCGGCCGCGCGGTATGCGGGAAGCCGGAAGGCCATGGCACGCGTGAGCAACCCACCATGACCGAGGCGCGCAAGCTCGAGGTGATCCACCCGGACACCGGCCAACATGCGACCGATCACGAGGTCGAACACGGTCGCCTGCGCGAACAATCCGCACGTCGGCATCCCGACGACAGGGATGCCGTTCCAATCGGCGATCCAGAGCAGGCTGCCTGGATGAGCGGGCACGCCCTGACGCACCATGCGGGCGCCGACGCGCTCGAGCGCCGCGAACGTCGGGTCGAGGACATCCATCGCCTTCGTGCCCGCGACGACGAGGATCTCGGAGTCGGCTTCCCGCACCCGCGTGAGCGCGTCGACCATGGCGTCGGTGGACGAAACCGTGATCTCGCTCGCACCTAACGACGATCCGAACCACGCAAGCTTTTCGGTCATCGCGTCGCGGAACCGCCTCACGGCACGTTCGCCCATTCGCTCGTGCACGACCGACCCGACTCGCCGCGGCACGAAAGGGCGCACGCGGATGATCCCCCGGGGTTGCGTCAGGGCTTCGACGTCGGCCACGACCTGCTCGGGCACCGCGAACGGAATGATCTTCGCCCGTGCCACGGTCTCACCGCGTTCCACGACCTGGCCATCGAGCAGCGAATAGATGCAGGGACCGTCGAGCGCGTTGACGCGCTCGAGCACCGTGGCGTCGATCTCCAGAAGTCCGCGATGAGCGGCGGCCAGCGGCCAATGTCCCCCCGACATCGCGAGGACGTCGATGCCATCGCCCGCGGCCGCGCGCGCGACGCGTGAGCCCGCATCCTCCTCGTGCACGTCACCGGGGTCGAGCGCGAGCACGTGCGCCTCCGACCACGGCAGCGAGAGGGCGAGTGCCGCGTCGTCCGCGTCGAGCACACGTCCTTTCGCAAGTGCGATCTGCCCGTCGACGGTTCGCAGCTCGTGACACAACACGTGACCGACCAGGTCCTCCGGACGCGCAGACGCGCGCGCCACGCGCACGGCGTGCACGTCACCCATCTCCGTTCGTCCGTGCGCGGCCGCGGTCGGACCGCGTCGCGACGATCTCGGCAAGCACACTCAGCGCGATTTCCTGTGGCGTCCGCGCTCCAATGTCGAGCCCGACGGGAATCCGTACGCGAGCGATGTCCTCGGCCGTGAGACCCATGTCCACGAGGCATTCCCGGAGGACGGTCGCCCGGCGTCGGCTTCCCAGCACCCCGATGTACCCGACGCGACTCTTCAGCGCCACCTCGAGCACCGGCAGGTCGTACTTGAAATCGTGTCCCACGAGCACAAGCGCCGTCGCGGGAGTCATCGCGAATTCGGCGAGGGTTTCGGATGGAATGCCGACCCGCAGGGCATTGGCGACGGGAAATCGCTCCGCGGTGGCCCACCGTTCACGGCTGTCGATCACGACCGTGTGGAACCCGAGCGTCGCGGCGAGCGGCACGAGCGCTACCGCCACGTCGGTAGCGCCCACGATGACCACAGACGGCGCCGGGGCGTGAACGTGAGCGAACACCTCCGTCGTGCGCTCACCAGCGGCGATGGAGATGACGGCTGACGTTCGCACCTCGAGGACCGATGCGGCCCGTGTCGCCGCGGCCTCGTCGAGCGCTGGGTCACCTAACGACCCCAGTCGTGTGCCATCCTCGACGATCACGAGGCGCGCCGGGTGCCCGCCGAGCGCCATCAACTCGACTGCCGACCGCCCAGCGTGCGACGCGCCGGTTACCGCCGCAGCCGCAGCGGCCACCGGGTCGCTCGCGTTCATAGGCGTGACGGGCTCGACGAGCACGTCGACCGCGCCCGCGCAGGTCATGCCGAACGCCCAGGCATCTTCATCGCCGAGCGGCAGCGACACGCGTCGAGAAGTCCCCGTCCGTAAGACCTCCTCGGCGAGTTCGACGACACGGGCGTCGACGCATCCGCCGATGGTCACCGAGCCCACGATCGCGCCTTCCTCGTCCACCCACATCGTTTCGCCGAGCCGTCGAATGGCTCCGCCGGTCGCTGCAACAAGCGTCGCCACAGCCGCCCGGCGCTCGCAGGCGCGGAGCTCGGCAATCCGGTCCGAGGTGAGAGTCATCTGGAGTGCACCGTCCTGAGGCGCAATCGTTCTCGCCTTGCGCTGACGAAGGTCGGAATATCGATCGCGGTTCGCATGCGAACAAGCCGGGTCTGTCTCGACCAGTCGAAGACGCTGCGCGCCCGGGCGGCGGGCGTCACGGCTCACTGCACACGCGAGGGCGCCATACTTCACCACGCGCCCGTCGTCACTCCGCCGCGACCTCTTCCTTCGGTAGCGGCGCAGCGCTCCAGCGGAGCGACCATTGATACGACGCGCCGCCATCGATCCAGTGCGCGCTCTTCCATGCCCCCAGCGCCTCCTCGAGTGTGTCCGGCGCACCAATGCACGGTTCGAACGCGAGGTTCGTGTACGGCTTACCGCGCTTGAACGGCGTCCACCCACCACGATTGATCCACAGCCCGAAGTTCGGCACCTGCGCCACGTCGAAGGTGACCTCGAGGCGGACGCCGTCCTCGATCACGGCCGCACGCCCCTCGCGCATTTCGAGGAATACCTTGCATGCGTAGCGCTTCGCGACGGCGAACGGGTTGGAAAGATCGAGCAGCCTGCCGGCCGACCGCGCCACCGGCCAGCGAAGATCGGTCGCGCCCACGCCGAGCGCGATCTCGTGCTGCGCATACACGTGCATGCGAGTGGCGAGCGGGAGCTCGATCCGCGTGTCACTCGTTAGGGGCAACAGCGGATGTGCCGACCAGATGAACGGAATGCGATCCGCGCCACTGTTCACCACCTCGTACTGCATCTCGACGTCGCCGCTCGGCGTCACTCGGACCTCGCGAGTGAATCGGTACGGCATTCGGCGCCCCACCCAGGTGGTGACGGCTCGCTGCCCTTCCTGGGACGTCCGTACGTCAATGCTTGGCACCTGAGACCACAACTCCCCGTGGTCCGGCAGCATCCCGCCACCCATCCCGCGCACCCACGTCGGGATCTTGCACGGCGCGACCGTCGGGAAGCACTCGTCGTACCCGCCGGTGTCAGCGGTTTCGACGTACGACGCGGTCTCGTCGGGGTGGGCGTAGGGGATGAGGTCGTTCGTCCAGAGCCATTGCCGTCCCCCGAGCTCCATCTGCGCGATCTTCCCGCCGAGCGCGGGCACGATCGCCACGCGCGAACCGCCGCCGCGCAGCTCGGCGAACCCGAAGTCCTCGACGCGCAGAGGGCGCGTTGCGCGCCGCAATCGCCCGAACAGGGCCATGGTGCGTGGTGGCGTGGAAAAGGGTGGAGGACCGCTCGCGTCAGCGCTCGGGTACCGGTTCGCGCTCCAGCCTCACGGCGTCACGAACGTCGATACCACGGGTCGCAAAGATCCGAGTGACGGTCTCGGCGATCTTGTTGTTCGGCGTGCTCGCGCCGGCGGTCAGTCCGATGCGCACCGGACCCACGGTCGGGATCCACTCGGTCGCTGCCGCCTCGCTGTGCTTGATGCCCGCAGGTCTGAAGACTACCCGTCGCCCCACAGGGTCGATGCTCGTGGCGTCCTCGATGTGATAGGTGGGCACCTTTTCGGCACAGAGCGCGGCGAGCGAGATGGTGTTGCTCGAGTTGTATCCGCCAATCACGACCATGACGTCGATCGGCTCGCGCAGGAGCTCTACCACCGCGTCCTGTCGGTCCTGCGTCGCCGAACAGATCGTGTCGAACGTACGAAAATTTTCTTGCCTGTACGCGCTGCCATAGCGTCGCTCCATCGCGCGGCCGACTTCCTCACCGATGGCGAGCGACTCGCGCGCCAGCATTGTCGTCTGATTTGCGACGCCGATGCGCCGGAGGTGTGTGTCAGGCTCGAACCCTGGCGACGCCGCACGGGAAAACCGGGCGAGAAATTCCTCGCGGCTGCTACGCCCTTCGATGTAGGCGCACACCATCTGCGCCTCCGACATGTCGCGCACGACGAGGTACGCGCCGCCCGCATAGCGTTCGACCTGCGACGCCGTCGCACGCGTTTCCTCGTGGTAGTGCTTGCCGTGGATGAGCGCCGTGAAGCCGTCGCGTGCGTAGCTATCCACGCGCTTCCACACGTTGAGCACCGAACCGCACGTCGTATCCACCACGACGCAGCCGAGCTCGCGGAGCGTCTCGAAGTCACGAATCGTGACGCCGAACGCGGGGAGGATGACCACATCTGCGGGCGTGACGCCGGCGTAGTCGAATACCGGCTTGCCGTCGGCGTCCTGCCCGGGAACGAGGATCTCGATGCCCATCTCGCCCAGGCGGCGGTTCACGTGCGGGTTGTGAATGATCTCGCCGACCAGGAGAATGCGGCGGTCGGGGAATTTTCGGCGGGTCTGATACGCGTAGTCGACCGCGCGTTCGACGCCGTAGCAGAACCCGAACTCGCGAGCAAGCCGGACCGTAACGTCTTGAACCGTCAGCGTATGGTCGTGCTCGCGCAACAGGTCGACGAGCGACCCGTCGTAGTCGGCAGCCAGCGTCCCTTCGACCTCACCCTTCAGCCCGAAACCTTTCCGAAAGTACGTCGAGCCCTGCTCTGGCGCCGTCATGTGTTAGAATCTAGTAGCCGTCGCCGTTCGTGGTGAAGCACGCCTCGTGTCCACTTCTACCGTGCCGTTCTCTCTTGCCATCGACGCCTGGAGCGCCTCGGACGTGACACCCGAGGAACAGGGATCAGACGCGCCGCCGCTGTTGCGTCCCGCCCCCCTGGTCAAGGGAGATACGATCGGAGTCGTCGCGCCGTCCTATGCGCCTCGCGAAGGGTGGCTCGTTCGCGGCGTGAAAGCACTTGAGCGTGCCGGCTACGGCGTCATCCTCGACAGCGAGATCGGCACCATGCGCCGATTCGAGCGCAGCGAGGACGAACGTCGCGCCGAGAACTTCATGGGGATGTGGCTGGATCCGCGCGTGAAAGCGGTGATCGGCGGTACCGGGGGCTACGGAGCCACACGGATGATCCCGCACCTCGAGCCCGAGGTCTTTCGACGAAACCCGAAGGCGTTCGTCGGCTACTCGGACATCACGGCGCTCCATCTGTGGCTCATGCGACGGTCGGGGCTCCGGGTATTTCACGGACCTACGGTGGACGACCTCATCCCGAGCGCACGCGATCCGACCATGGCGTCGCTCCTCGCGGCGCTCAGCACCCCGCGTCCCAGTACCCGAATGGGCCGCGATATCGCGCGTGCGGTGCGTCCGGGACGCGCGGTCGGCAGGCTGACGGGCGGTAACCTCTCGCTCGTGCAGCAATCGATCGGCACGCCGTACGAGATCGACACGCGGGGCGCGATCCTCTTCGTGGAGGAGACGCGGGACCCGATGTCGTTCGCGGATGAACGGCTCGTGCATCTCCGCGCGGCGGGACTGCTCCGGCACGTGCGCGGAATCGTGTTCGGCCATCTCTCGCTCGACCGCTCCGAGGAAGACGAGTTCGAGGATTTCCTGCTCGACCTCGTCTCGGATCTCAAGGTGCCGATCCTGATGGATTTCCCGGCGGGGCACGAGGTCCCGAATCTCACGCTCCCGATTGGCACGGAGGTGGAGCTCGTCGTCGAGGAAACGACGGGGTGGATTCAGTACCGCGAGGATGCGCTGGAGTCGCCGCCGGATTGACCGGCGGTCGCGCGAGCGTGGGACGCGGCGACCGTGTGTGGGGCGAGCGCTGCGATGACGTCCTGCGGTAGCGGACGTTTTTCGAGCGTCTCGACGTCGACCGCGACGACGACGAGGTACCCTTTCGCACGCGCCGTCCCATCATCGGCGAACATGTCGAAGTTGAGCGTCAGCGACGTCGAGCCTACCGCGCTCACGTACGTGCGGATCTCGAGCCGCTCATCGAGCCGGGCCGGCGTGATGAACTCTGCGTGCATCACCTTTCTCGGCAGCGTTATGCGGTGCCGTGCCACCACGTCGTGGTAGAGCAGGCCGACGGCGCGAAGCAACTCGGATTCAGCGAATTCGAAGAAGCGGAGATAGGCGTCGTAGCGGATGATCCCGACGATGTCGACGTCGCCCCACCGGACGTACTCGTGCACGATGAACGGCGCGCCGGTCACTCGAGCGCTCCGTAGTACTCGGGCGCCAGGAATGGTGCGAGCGCGTAGGTGACGAGTGCCTCGTATGCACGCTGGCGGTCGACGAGCCCCGCCGTGAGGATGCCGACTGCTCCGGCGCCGTGCTTGGTGTCGTGGCCGCCACTCACCTGATCCATCGCGTGGCCGAGCTCGACGCCATTACGCACGAGCGCGGCCACGCGGGCCGGCAGCGGCATTGCCAGCGAGCCACCCACGCCCTCCCGGCCGTCGCGTCCGACGACCACCGCCCACGCGCACGTCATCATCCGCCCGTTGTCGTCCACCACCCCGCCCTCGAGGCCCACGCCGAGATCGGCGCCTGACGCTCGAAGCGCGGCGTGCGCGCGTTGCGTCGCGCCACGAATCGTCTCGGCGTCGCCGAACGGTTGGTCCCGGACACCCGATGCGACGCTCAGGCTTTCCACGCTCGCGGACGACCCGGCGCGCGCAAGGACGGCGCGCACCGCAGCCACCTTCACCGGGTTCGTCGATCCGACGACGACGCGGTCGGCGACGAGTGCTCGCGTTATGGCTGAACGTGGCTCGGACAGGGGCATGGTGCCGTTGGTTCGCGATGGACGGGGTAATCTAGTTTGCCGCGGCCAAGCCGGGACCGGTCGCCCGACGCGACGAACCGGACCACGCGCTTGCAGCCCCTCCGCCCCTCGCGTAAGCTTGGGCGCGATGATGCTAGAGCAACGGTTCGACACCTCGCTTGCCGATGCCACACGCGTGCCCACTGGCCGTCGTGATCATCCGACGTTCGTGTTCATTGGCGAGCGGTTGTGGCTCGATTTCGTCAACACGGATGACGTCCGGCGCGGGGTGCGGTTCGATGCGCTCCACGAGTTCGAGACGTTCGTACAGTGGCTCGAGGCGGCAAACGTCGTCGATGCGGAGCGGTCGACCGGCCTTCGGCGGAGGGCGCAACAACAGCCGTCGGGTGCGGCGGCGGCGCTCGTGGATGCGCGGCGCGTTCGCGCATCACTCCGCGGTCTCGCCGAACGCGGTCATTCACTCGAGAAGACGCGCATCGACACCATCGCGGAAATCAACCGCATCCTCGGCCGCAGCGCCGGGACGCGACGCCTGGAGCCGCGCAGTGACGGCACGTTCACGCGTAGCTTCGTGCCTGTCGGGGACGCGTTCGCGGGGCTCATGATCCCCGTGGTCGAAAGCGCCGCCGATGCGCTCGTGGTTGGTGAGCTGGGACGCGTCCGCCGGTGCGCGGACGGGCGCTGCCCGCGGGTGTTCTACGACGGCACGAAGAACGGTCGCCGGCGGTGGTGCGACATGGCGACCTGCGGGAATCGAGCGAAAGCCGCGCGTCACCGCACTCGGTTGCGGCAGGCCAGTGCCGACGTCGGCGATGGCGCCGACGACGTTGCACCGTCCTCGCTTCTGGTGCAGCGCGACTGATCCTTCGGTCACCGAGAAGCCGTGCCGGCCGTCACGGTCGTTCGTACCTATCTCGAGATGTCGTCGCCGGCCGCGCTCAAACCGGCGCTCAGCCCCGATCCGGGGCTCCGCGTCAGCGTCGTGGCGCGCGGTGACGTTAGGGTCTTCCGTCGACTGTACCGCGACGTCGGCGGCCCGTACCACTGGCGTGATCGCCACGCCGTCCCCGACGCGGAGTTGGAGCGGCGTCTCGCGTCGCCGGACGTCGAGCTGTGGGTGCTCGACCGGAACTCCGAGACGGCCGGGTTTTTCGAGCTCGAGCGCCATACGGACCGCAGTGTCGAGATCGTCTATTTCGGGCTTGTCGGCCGGTTTTTCGGTCAGGGACTCGGCAAGCATCTCCTGACGTGTGCCGTGCGTGCGGCCTGGGCAATGGGCGCGGAGCGGGTGTGGCTCCACACCTGCACGCTGGATTCGCCCGCCGCGCTGCCGAACTACCTCGCTCGCGGATTCGACCCCGTGCGGACCGAGACGTACACGACCGAGCTTTCCGGGCAGCCGGCGGCCATCGCCTAACGCGGTAGCGCTCGGGTCAGCGTCCGCGCCGGCGGCGCCGTCCTCGCCCACCCGCGGCGCGGCCGGGTCCCGCCCCGCGCTCC
>DASURJ010000358.1:0-10604 GCA_036280115.1 Gemmatimonadaceae bacterium | reverse complement strand
CGGTGACCGGCTCGTCGCCATCGTAGTGACAGACGCGCGCGACGCCGAAATCGGCCAGCAACGCGTGCCCGGCGGCGAAGAGGATGTTCTCGGGCTTCACGTCGCGGTGCACGAAGCCGGCGCGGTGGGCAGAGTCGAGCGCCGTCGCGACCTCGTCGGCGATGCGGAGCGCGTCACGCACCGGCAGCTGACCGTCGCGCGCCAGGCGGTCGCGCAGCGAGCCGCCCGACATGTACGCCGAAACGTAGTAGAGGAGGCCGCTGGCTTCGCCGGAGTCGATGAGCGGCACGAGGTGCGGATGCGCCAGCCGCGCCGCGATCCCGATCTCCCGCAGGAACCGCTCGGCGCCTAACGTGGCGGCGAGCTCGGGGTGGAGGACCTTGATGGCGACTTGCCGTCCGTGCTTCGTTTCCTCGGCGAGGTAGACGATGGCCATCCCGCCGCGGCCGAGCTCACGGTCGACTGCGTATCGGGCGCCGAGGGCGCTGCGGACGGCGGCAAGTGACTCGGTCAGGGACACGGCGGACTGGGCGACACACGAGAAATGTGACCCGGGCGCGCGCCGGTCGCGAGGGCACCCCCGGTCCCCGGCAAGCCCGTCCGCGATCCGGGTGTAGGTTTGACGGTGGTTCCGGTTGCGGTACCGATTCCCGATCCCCGCCCCGATGGGACTCTCCAATTTCATTGCCGCGTTCGGCGCAAAGCCCGCCGGCGAGCGCCTCGCGCGCATCCAGCGCTCGCCTCAGTTCCGCGATGGCAAGTTCCGAAACCCCGTCGAGACGAGGAAGGTCCCGCCTGGCACCATGCGCGAGATGCTCAGGCGACAGTTCACGGGAAAGGAGCAGCGCGTTCCGCCCCGTGCGATCCCACTCTCGCCGCTCGCACCGGCGACCTTCGCGCAGGCACCGGTATCAGGGTTGCGCGTCACCTGGCTCGGGCACTCGACGACGCTCATCGAGATCGACGGCCATCGCGTGCTCGTCGACCCCGTGTGGTGCGACCGCGCCTCTCCGTCCCAACTCTTCGGGCCCAAGCGGTTCCACCCGCCACCGATCGCTCTCCAGGTACTCCCACGGCTCGACGCGATCGTGTTGACCCACGACCACTACGATCACCTCGACATGACGGCGGTTCGGACGATCGTCGGGAGCGTGACGCAGGAGCGCGTCCCGTTCATCGCACCGCTCGGCGTTGGCGCGCATCTCGACAGGTGGGGCGTCCCCGCATCGCGGATCGTGGAGCTCGACTGGTGGGAGACGACCGCGGTTCGCGGCCTGACGGTCGCGGCTGGCGCCGCCCGCCATTTCTCGGGGCGCGGACTTGCCGGAGAGCAGACGCTGTGGGCGTCGTGGTCGATCATCGGCCCGACGCATCGCGTGTTTCACAGCGGCGACACGGGACCGTTCGACGGGATCGCCGAGAACGGGCGCCGTTACGGTCCGTTCGACCTGACGCTCATCAAGATCGGTGCGTATGCCGAGACGTGGCC
Organism: Gemmatimonadaceae bacterium; assembly: GCA_036280115.1. GTDB lineage: Bacteria > Gemmatimonadota > Gemmatimonadetes > Gemmatimonadales > Gemmatimonadaceae > JAJKIV01. Next base: position 9,115 of record DASURJ010000358.1, on the reverse strand, counting down.
GGACATTCACGTGAACCCGGAGGAAGCGGTGCGGGTTCACACGCTGGTGCAGGGGAAGGTCATGCTCCCGATTCACTGGGGGACGTTCAACCTCGCGTACCACGACTGGAACGAGCCGCCGGAACGCGCGTTGGCCGCGGCGGAGCGTGCCGGCGCGCGGCTGGTCATCCCGCGGATCGGGCAGATGGTAGAGCCGGCAACGCCGCCGCCGCTGGACGCGTGGTGGAGATAGAAAGCGAACGGCGAAGTGCGAACGGCGAAGCGCGAAAGGCGAAGTGCGAAAGGCGAAGTGCGAAAGGCGAAGTGCGAAAGGCGAAAGGCGAAGTGCGAACCGCGAAGCGCGGACGGCGGGGTGTGGCAACGGTGGCGTACCGGGCGGCCGTTCCCCTCATACCTTCAGGTCCGTTGCGAGAGCGACGCCGCTGCGGCGTTGGTCATCTTCGTCATCCTGTCTTCATCCCGTCCATCCCGTCCTCCTGCCGTTCCCCGAACGGTCGCGATGCTCGGAGTCACGAAGAGCGTTCTCGCCACACGCATCGGGCGCATCCGGCTACGGCGGTGACGGTGCTCGGAGCCGAAGGTCGTACATCAGAAAATCACGCACCGGGCGATATCCAATGCGAGTGTAAATCGAATTGGATGTTCGGTTCCCGAGATCCGTATACAGCACACAAAAGTCAAAACCTGACCCTAACAAGCGCCGACTGAGCTCGGCCACACACGCCGTCGCGTAGCCACGGCCGCGCCACTCGGGCGGCGTATACACGGCGTTCACGGCAATTCCGTGTGCGGTCGCGCGCGCCGAGCCAGCCAGTGCCTTCGGGCCGTCCGCCTCACACCACAGATGAATCTCTCCGGCCACGATGCGGCGGGCGGCCCTCGACGGGTCGGTTGGCAACGCCAGCCTGCCCAGCGCCTCGACAGCGAACGCCTGCTGCCACGACGCGACGAGGTCCGCATCATCGAGCGTCGCGGGGCGCAGGTGCCCGGAAGCTGGCGCGAACGGCGGTACGACGTCGAGCCTGTAGGCGCGTTGACGCATCGCGAGGCGTGCGGGCCACCCGGTGCGCTCGGTCCAGACGCCGACGAACGCCTCCGCTTGGCCACCTTCGCCAATGACGTGGCTTGGCGTCAGCGCCCGATCGCGTAAGGCGCTGACCAGGGCCGCTACAGCAGAAAGCTCGGAGCCGCGGTCGCTCGTCAGCAGCAGCGGATGGGATTCCTCCATCCAGGCTACGAGTACCGTCCCATGTTCATCGTCGATAGCGGCAGCGAACGGCGTCGCCCGCGGCATGGGGTTCGCCGCGAACGCCTCGGCTGCGCCGAGCACGAGGTGGTGTTCGGCCTCATGCTCGGCGAGAACGGGACGGACGGCCGCCAGAAACTCGGCCACCGTTGGGAAGACGGTCACGCGCATCGGAGGGAGCCTGCGGCTAGACCGTCTTCGTCTTCCACGTGCCACGTCGAAACATCGCAATAGCCATCACGGCGAAGACCGAGAAGGCCGACGCGATGGCGATGAACGCCCCGTGCGGGCCAACCCCGAACACGACCGCCAGCGCGTACGCGAGCGGAATCTCGAACAGCCAGAACGCGATCAGATTGAGCAACGTCGGTGTCCATGTGTCCCCCGCCCCGTTGAACGCCTGCGAGAGCACCATCCCGTACGCGTACAGCGCGAAGCCGAGCGCGAGCATGCGCAGGGCATCCCGTGCGAATTCGCCGACCGCCGGGTCGTGCGTGAACAGCGCCACGATGGGGTGAGCGCCGAAGAAGAACAGCAGGCCGACCGCACCGAGGAAGCACACGTTGTAGAACCCGGCCATCCACACCGCCTTCTCGGCCCGCTCCGGTTTCCTGGCGCCTAACGCCTGGCCGACCATCGTCGCGGCCGCATTGCTCAGCCCCCACGAGGGGAGCAGGGCGAACAACACGACGCGCACCGCAATGGTATAACCAGCCAGCGCTTCGCTGCCGAACGTCGCGAGAATCCGGACCAGCACGATCCAGCTCGCGGTGCTGATCAGCACCTGGAACGTCCCCGTGCCGGACAGCTTCACGAGCCTGGCCATCAACCCCGGATCGAGTCGCAGGTGCCGCCGATGGAGCCGGATACGCCCCGTCTGCCGCAGGAACTGCCCGAAACCGAACAGGACTCCAATGCTGCGCCCGGTGGTCGTCGCGATGGCGGCACCCGTCACGCCGAGCTCGGGAAACGGACCCACGCCAAAGATGAGGCACGGAGCGAGCGCGATGTTGATGGCGTTTGCCAGCCAGAGCGTACGCATGGACAGCTGCGGATCGCCGGCACCGCGAAAGATCGCGTTGACGAGGAACAGCAGCAGGACCGACGCGTTGCCACCGAGCATCACGCGCGTGAACGTCGAGCCCGTCGCGATCACGCTCTCCGAGGCCCCCATGAGAGAGAGCAGGGAAGGCGCGAAGATCGCCCCGGCAATGCCGAGGATCGCGGACACGAGCAGCCCGAGCGCGATCGCCTGAACGGCGGTGCGCGCGGCGCCTTCCGTGTCCTTCTCGCCGGTGCGGCGTGCAACGGTTGCCGTGACTCCGATGGAGAGCCCCATCGCGATCGTATAGATGATCGCGAGCATGGACTCGGTGAGCCCCACGGTGGCCACTGCGTCCGGGCCGAGCCGCGAAACGAAGAACACGTCGCAGACGACGAACACGCTCTCCATCACCATCTCCAGCACCATGGGGATGGCGAGAATCAGGACGGCGCGTCCGATCGGGCCTTCGGTGTAGTTGCGCTGGGAGCCGCGGAGCGCCTCGCGCACGGCTCCCCAGATACTTTCGCCGGGCGCAACAGGCGCGCTCGCATCGAGCGCGACTTCGGATCGTTCTGACATGGTTCGGTCGACCTCGCATCGGCCGGCCGGTGCGGCGCGACGCGCAATAAAAAGAGAGAGGGCGGCACCGATCGCGGTGCCGCCCTCTTTCGGGCCCGGCTCAGCGTGCGATCAGCGCGACATCATCCGACACGGGCGAACGTGTCCGTGTACGTGCACGGGGGCACGACGCGAACGACGATCGGGGTGGTGGTAACGCGCATTGATCTCCTCCGCTGATGAGACGAGCCTGACGTGGGTACTATAGGAAGTTCGGAAATCGGACGCAAGCGGAACGTCCGTAAACGTTAGGTCAGCCGTGCGATGAATCGGCGAGTGTAACCGGCATCACTTCACCTCGGCACCCGCGTCGATCAGCAGCTGACGCAACAGCGAGCGGTGACACCGGGTCTCGTCTTCGCAGTAGCACCCGACGGAGAAGCTCGTGGTTCGGGACAGGGCGGCAAGCACACCGAGCAGGTGCTGCGCATGGGGTTTCGCCATCTCGGCGCGGTAGCGGCGCGCGTACGTTGCCCACCGGCTGTCGGTGAGCGGCTCGGCCATTGCGTACGTGAAGAGCGTGGATGAGGGCGCCAGCTCCGGGAGCCAGACGTCGTAGAAGTCGCGAGCGGCGTACTCCTCCTTGCGCACCCCTCGTGGTGGGCGACGAACGGTGCCCAGGCGCACGCCTTCGCCAGCGAGGCGTGGGGTACCGAGTCGGACAACGCGAATGGCCATGGTTCGTGAATTCGACTGTATCTTCTAGTGAGCACAACGGTTCCGCTCCAGCGGAACGCCCACACCGACCCCTGGACTCGATTGCCCCGTTCGTCTGACGACTCGCCGTACAAGGACGAGTCCGCTGTAGCCAAACCTCCGCGATCCGCCCAAAGTCCACGCCGGGATTTCTCGTCCGGGGCCCGTCAGCGCGGCGGTGCGTCACCGAAGTCTCGAAAGCCCGGAAGTAACGCGTCAGCGCCCGATTCCGTTCCGACCCGCCCGCCCCGTCACGCGGCAGCTGCCACGGCGTCGCGGAGCAACCATCGCGGGGATTCGCGTGGGGCGAACAAAACACAGCGGCCGGCGAGGGGCGGCTCGGGCAGCGGGAGGGAATCGGGAAAGGGGGTGGCGTCGCGCTCCGGTGCCACGCGATCTGGCGGACCCAAACCCGTTTCGGACAGGAAGCCAGCACGCAAGCGCCGGTCTCGGCGCTCGAGCCCGGACTGGTCGCAGGCGGCGACCGCGCGCCTCACGTCCACGCCGACGCATCGTGGCGCGTACGCCGAGACCCGGCGTTGGCTGCTGGCCGAGCATGGTCCGGTGTGCGCGTATTGCGAGCGAACGTTCACGCCGTCGGTGATGACACTCGATCACGTGGCGCCACGCCGTGGCCAGTCGGCCTATGACCGGCGTGACAACCTCGTGCTGGCGTGCCCGGAGTGCAACGCGGCGAAGCGCGACATGGCACCGATCGCGTTCCTGCTTGCGCGACGAAGCCGTGCGGCGTCGCTGCTGCGGTACGGACGCCACCTGAGCCCGATGCTGATCGACCTCGCGCGCTCGCTGGTTCCGCCGGCGACGTTGGCGGCGCTGGGTGGATTGAACCCGGGTGACGACGAACACGACGACGAGGATTCGCCGTACGCCGACTGAGGATGCGGGCTGGTGGCGCCGCATCCTCGTCCGACCGTTCGATCGCCCTGGCGTGCGCGCCGCCTAACGAACAAGCGGATTCCGTCAGGCCACGCACGCTCTCGCGCCGCCGTCGAGGCCCGCGCGGAAGTTCTCCATCCGCTGCTCGCGAGTCCCGTGGCCCATGAGCGCTGCGCGGGTGCGGATGCGTCGATCGATCCGGCGATTACCGGTAAGCTCGGGCGTCGGGTCCGCCGCCGCGGCCATGCCGAAAAACGCTTCCTCGACGTCGCCCGGCTCGAGCGACCCGTTCTCATCGGCGTGCCGGGCGAAGGCACCCGCGAAGCAGTCCGCGATGGACTCGTTCTCGTAGACGATCGGCGAGCCGTAGCCGAGCTGGATGGCGGCAGCGTGTCCCATCTCGTGGGCGATAACGCCGATGCCGGCCATGTCACCATCGGTCCCGAGCTCCAGCGCGGCCGCCTTCGCTTGCGCGGCGACGAACACTTCATCGTAATAGATGGTGTTCTCGCGGGGACAGTACGCCGCATTGTTGGGCTGCATGATGCCGCAGGAGCTCCGAGCGGCGCCGCGATACCGGACGACGCGTGGTACCGCAAACCTGGCGCCGAGCTCCGCGAACCGCGCCCGCCACATCCCGGCGAGGTCCGCGTACGCCATCCTGACCTTCGCGTTGGACGCGGCGACGTCGCGTTCCGTGACCCGGGTGTCCGAGATGTCTGCCGCACGAGGTGCTACGGCGGGATGGAGCACACGCGTGGGTGCACTGACTGCGGCAAGCGTCACGGCGAGCGCGATTCCGAGCCCGCGCAATCTCTTCGATCGATTCATGATGCGGCTACCTCCGGGGAGTTAGTACCCCCGGGGGTGCTCGTAGGTTGCCCTCCGAGCCTCATCGCGCGCCCCATGCATCGCGACCGGTCCAGGTGGGGAAAAAAAGCAGGAGGGAGGATGGACAGGATGAACAGGATGACAATGATGACCAACGCGGCGGCGGCGTTGCTCTCGCAAGCGGCCTGAAAAAGGAGAGGGAACGGCCGCCCGGGACGCCACCACCGGTCGTGCCGGAGGAAGAGCAAAGGAGCTCGGAGCCATCATCCCTTGACACATCACGGAGCCGTACGCTATACCTAGGTAGTTATGGATAGCTAGATAAGGCTCGAAGCATGGCGCGACAACGCAACGATATCCTGCAGGGCACACTCGCCCTTCTCGTGCTCAAGACGCTCGCGGCACAGGGTCGCATGCACGGCTACGCCATCACCGCGCACATCCAGCGCGCGTCGGCCGACCTGCTGCGTGTGGAGGAGGGCTCCCTCTATCCGGCGCTGCATCGCATGGAGCAGGACGGGTGGGTCCGCGCCGAGTGGGGGATCACCGAAAAGAACCGCCAGGCGCGGTTCTACACGCTCACCGCACAGGGAAAGAAGCAGCTGGCCGCCGAGCAGGAGAGCTGGGCGCGGCTGACCGAAGGTGTCGCGCGCGTCCTGCGCTACGCCTGAACGCGTCCCGCCCGCACGGGGGCGGCAGACCCCGCCGCCGTAGCAACGAGCGATCTACCGAGGAGTTCGGCCCATGGGATGGTACCGGCGTCTCGTCAACAACTTCCGCTCGAACCGGCTGTCGACCGACCTCCGGCGGGAGATCGAGTTCCATATCGCGGAGCGGGCCGACGACCTCGTCGCGCAGGGGATGAGCGTGCGGGAGGCGCGGCACGAAGCACGACGCAGGTTCGGCAATCCCACGGTGCAGCAGGAACGCATGCACGACGCCGACCTCCTCACCTGGCTCGAGTCCCTCGGCGTGGACGTGCGCTACGCCCTGCGGTCGATTCGGGCGAACCCGAGCGTCGCGTTCGTCATTGTGCTGTCCATCGCGTTAGGGATCGGCGCGAATACCGCGATCTTCAGCCTCATCGACGCCATCGTCCTCCGAACGCTCCCTGTCGTCCGGCCCGACGAGCTGGTGCAGGTGGCCTACCCCGACGGGGCGGGAGCGGTGTTGACGAATCCCATCTGGGAGGAGCTCCGGGACCGGCAGGACGTGTTCTCCAGCGTCTTCGCGTACGACAGCGAGACCGGATTCAATCTCGCCGAGGGCGGCGAGATGCGGGCGGCGACCGGGAGCATGGTGAGTGGCGATTTCTTCGCCACGTTGGGCGTTCGGCCGGCGGCTGGGCGGCTCATCACTCGGGCGGACGACGTGCGCGGGTGCCCGCCGATCGCGGTGCTGAGTCACGGCTTCTGGCAGACCGAATACGGCGGTTCTCCAGCGACCGTCGGGCAGCCCATCTCACTGAGCGGGAGGTCGCACACGATCGTCGGGGTCACGCAGGAAGGCTTCTTCGGCGTCGACGTCGGGCGATCGGTGCAGGTGTACGTGCCGCTCTGCCTGCGCGCCAACCTCGACGCGCGAAGCAACTGGTTCCTGTGGGTCGTCGGTCGGCTGAAACCGGGTGTCACGCCCGAGGCCGCCGCGGCGCGAATCACCGCGCTGTCTCCCGCCGTCTTCGCCGCGACGGTCCCCGAACCGTGGAGCGCGACCGAGCGAGCCGAGTACATGAACACCACGCTGTCCGCCCGGCCTGCGGCGAACGGCATATCCTCGCTTCGCCGCGACTACCAGAAGGCGCTCGGCGTGCTCATGACGGTTGTCGCCGTCGTGCTTCTCATCGCGTGCGCCAACGTTGCCAACCTGCTGCTCGCTCGCGCTACCGCGCGCGGGCGCGAGATGGCCATCCGGCTCGCGATCGGAGCCGCACGGAGGCGGCTCGTCAGGCAGCTCCTGACCGAGAGCGTCGTGCTCGCAACGTTAGGCGCAGTGGCGGGGCTCGTGTTCGCGTGGTGGGGCACGGCCGTGCTCCTTCAGGTGCTCTCCGCCGGCCGACGCGACCTGTCGCTCGATCTCTCGATGGATGGTCGGGTGCTCCTCTTCACGCTCGCGGTCGCCGTCGGGACAGGCGTGCTGTTCGGCCTCGCGCCGGCATGGCGCTCGGCCCGCGTGGACCCGCAAAGTGCGCTGAAGGTCGGCGGGCGCGGCGTCGTCGAGGGACACTCGCGATTCACGATCGGGAAGTGGCTCGTCGCGGGCCAGATCGCGTTATCGCTCGTGCTCGTGGTGGGCGCGGGCCTTCTCCTCGGCAGTTTCCGAAAGCTGACCACGCTCGATGCCGGATTCCGTACCGACGGCGTGTTGTTCGTCACGGTCAATCTCCGTAACGCGGGGTACACCGACAGCACGTACGGTCGCGTCCACGACCAGATCCTCGACCGGTTCCGCCATCTGCCCGGGGTGCAGTCCGCGAGCGCGGTGGAGATCACGCCGATCAGCGGGAGCGGGTGGAACGGGCTCATCGAGGTCGATGGGTTCGAGCCGGCGACCCAGCGGGACGCGCTCGTCTACTTCAACGAGGTGAGTGACGACTTCTTCGCGACGACGGGAACGCCCCTCGTTGCCGGCCGCGATTTCGACCGGCGTGATGTTCCCGGTACCGGGAAGGTGGCGATCATCAACGAGACCTTGGCGCGCCGGTTCTTCGGGTCGTCGAGCCCGCTCGGGAAATCGCTCTTCGTGATGGAGCACGAGAAGCGCGGTGAGCCCATCGAGGTCGTGGGCATCGTGAAGGACGCGAAGTACCGCCGGTTGCGTGAGGAGACGCCGGCCACGGTCTACCTCGCGAGAAGCCAGAACGCGTCCCCGGGCCGATTCGGTAACTACGCGCTTCGTGTGGCGGGCGAGCCACGCTCGATCGTGCCGACGGTGAAAGCGACGATGGCCGGGATGAATCGTTCGATCGCCCTGCAATTCACCTCGTTCGAGGAGCAGGTTTCCGCGTCACTGACGCGAGATCGACTGCTGGCGACGCTGTCCGGGTTCTTCGGTGCACTCGCGCTGCTGCTCGCGATGGTCGGTCTGTACGGAACGCTTTCCTACGCGGTGGCACGTCGTCGTAACGAGCTCGGGATACGCATTGCGCTCGGCGCCGAGCGCGGACGTGTCGTTCGACTCGTGCTCGGCGAGGTCAGCCGACTCGTGGCGATCGGCATAGTCCTCGGAGGCATCGCGGTCCTGGTCGCCACACGCTGGGTCGAGTCATTCCTGTACGGGCTCACCGCGAGGGACCCGGGAACGCTCGCGATCGCGACGGCGACGCTGGCAGCCGTCGCCCTCGCCGCCGGGGCCATTCCCGCGTGGCGGGCCGGCCGCGTGAACCCGGTGGACGCCCTCCGGCAGGAGTGAAGCACGGGGCGACGCGCGATTCGCAGTCGCCTAGTCACAGTTCAGCCCACTGGGGTTCGGCTCGAAGCTCGGGTCCCTTAGCATCCTGGGGATCGCTTCCGACGTAGACGGCCCGCTGTCCAGGCCCTATGATCGACCGCATGGACCCCATCGACCGCTCGGCCCCCGCGCTCGACGAGCTCCCGTGGCGCACCGCATCGCTCGTGGGCGCGGGCGCGTGCGCGGTCATCGGCGTGCTCGAGGTCGCGAAGGACTACGTCATGCTGCAGATCCAGGGCACCGAACGCCCCATGTCTGCGGTGCTTCGCGACCAGGCGCTCTGGTGGGTCCTGTGGATGGCACTCATGCCGCTGGTCATCTGGCTCGCGCAGACG
>DASURJ010000357.1:0-4741 GCA_036280115.1 Gemmatimonadaceae bacterium | reverse complement strand
GCAATGGAACGATGCGTTAGGACTCTGACCCCCAACGGGGCTCAATGTCGCGCAATGTGATCGATCAACCGCAGTCCTGCTTCGAGCATCCTGCTCTCCGGGTCATAGGTCGGGTCGTACGCCGTGAGCGCGGCCGCCACGATCGGGACGTGACGCGCGACGAGACTGACGACCTCGCGCACGGCCGCCGCCGAGAGGCCATCCGGTGCCGCGTACTGATTGGCCTGCGCCTCCGCGGGATCGTGGACGTCGAGGTCGATGTGCAGGTACACGCGCGACACCCGCTGGGCGAGCGTCGCGAGCGCCGCATCGAGCGCGGCCTGCACGCCAGCCGCCCGCACGTCCGCCGATCGCACCCACGTCACCCCCGACGCCGCCAGTGCCGTCACCTCCGCCGCGTCGAGATCGCGCGCGCCCACGAGCACGGCGTGCGCGTCGCGCACCGGGCGGAATCCGGGAATGGATGACGCGAGCGCGTGCCAGCAACCGCCGGTGAGCGCCGAGAGCATCTGGCCGTCGAGGAAGCCGCTGGTCGTGGTCTCGGGCGTGTTGAAGTCGGCGTGCGCGTCGAGCCAGACGACCCCGACGTCCGACGAGTCGTTAGGCGTCCCGGCCCGGACGCCGCTCACGGTGCCGAGCGCGCTGCCGCAGTTGCCGGCGAGCACGAGTGGGAATGCTCCGCCGGCCACCGCCGTCCGCACCGAGTCGGACAGCGCGCGATGGAGCGCGAACGAGGTGCCGACTTCGGTGGGGAAGGACGCTGGGACCTCGACGGCCGTCTCGACGACGTCGTGCCCCGCTGCCCGCAGCCGGCCGGCCGCTCCGTGCTCGCTGAGATGCAGCGGTCCGCGCCCCATGCGCAGTCCGCGGTGGCCGGAGTCGTAGGGGACTGTAATGAGAGTGATCTTCTTCATCGGGAATCGATGGGAACGGGGAACCGGGGGGCGGGGCTTCGAGCTGGAAGGCCAGCTGGTGGCTGGCGGGTTGCTAGCTGCAGCTCCGAGCTGGAGGGCTACTAAGAGCAGCTGGGGGCTGGCTGCCAAGCTGCCAGTCGCGAGCTGGCAGCCAGCAGCTGGCAGCTACCCGCTCCCAGCCCGGCAGCCAGCCACTAGCCGCTGTCAGGAGCGTTCCAGCTCGGAGCTGCAGCTAGCAGCCTGCCAGCCCCCAGCTGGCCTCCCAGCTACCAGCAGCAGGCTAATCCCACCACCCATGCAGGTACCATCCGTCCGCCCGCGCATCGCGATACAGCCACACCATGCCTCCATCGTCAATGACACACCGGTAATACTCGCGCGCGAACCCGTCACCCCACCGCTCGCCCGACACGCGATCGGGCCCCGCCGCCGAGAGCACCGCGTACCACGCCCCGCCGTCGCGATATGCCGTGGGCACGACATGATCGCGTCGCTCCTCCGTGCGCGCCTCGATCGCGCGAGGGGTGGGAAGCAGATACAGGGTGAGTCGGGAATCAGGCGTAGCGGGAACCGAGTAGGGAACGGGGAACCGGGAACCGGGAACCGACGCTGCTCGCTGCTCGCTGCTCGCTGCTCGATTCGGATTTCCGGTTCTCGCGTTCCGGCTCCTGGCTCCCGGCTCCCCGTTCCCGCTCTTCCCGACCCACACCGTCCTTCGCTCCAGCAGCGGATGCGCCGTGTTCTCCGGCACCACCACCACATCCCCCTGGTCCTCGGCGAGCGACGCGAGCGCCGCTTCGGTTGCCGCCGCCGTCGCGAACCCGCGGTCGAACAGGTCGCCCTGCTGGCCGTCATCCGTGACGACCGCCGCCGCGCGCAACGTGACCCCCACGACCCCCGCCGGCAGCACCAGGCGCTCCAGCGTTAGGCGGGCGAGCCGGAGCCACGTCTTGCGACTCGCCGTCGGCCGGCCCGCCCGAACGGTATTCGTCAACGTACTCCGGTTCGCCAGCTGCAGGTCGAGCACCATCTCCCGCGCGAGCGACCCTCGTTCCACGAGCCGCTCGCACACCGTGCCGAGCAGCGCGTTCACCGAGAAGACGAGCCGCTCCGTGTCGCTGAGCGCGTACTCGCTCCACTCGAGTGACGCGTGTGGCAGCTCGCGCGGCATGGGGGAGAAGATGAGCCGATCGTCCTCGCCGCGCGCGAGCTTCCAGAGCCGCACGCCCTCGGCACCGAGTCGCACCTCGACCGACTCCGCTTCGAGGGCGGCGAGGTCCGCGCACGTCTCGACACCGATGCCGTCGAGGAGCGTGGCAAGAGCCTGATCCGGTTCGAGAACAGAAACGGGAAGTACGCCTAACGAACCGGGAACCGGGAACGGGGAACCGGGAACCGGAGCGACCAGCTGCTCGCTGCTCGCAGCCCCGATTCCCCGTTCCCGGTTTCCCGTTCCCCGTGCTGCCGCGGCAATCTCTGCGACAATGGCCGTCTCCCCGATACCCACGTTCACATTCGAAAGCCCCAGTCGCCGCAGTACCTCGCACGCGTCGCTCGCGACGCGCTCGGCGTCGAGCCCGCGGGCGTCCACCCACACCAGCCCGCCCCGCCGCTCCTCCGTGACCACGCGTGGTGAAATCGTGAGGAGGGCGGGGGAGAGCTCAGCGAGGGAGTCCGCGGCGGTCCGCCAGGCCGGGCTCCAGAGACAGACGAACATCGTGAGGCGTGACCGGAACCGTGATGTCGGCGCTCGCGTTCCACCCTGCCGCGCGCGCGCGCACCCGGATCGTTGCGTGTTGAACTTCCACCGGATCGTCGAACGGGTCGCGCCGCCATTGATAGCTGTGCGGGATGATCTTCGACTCGATCCGGAGCGCGGCCAGCGACGGATGCGGCGTGATCGCGACGAATGCCCCGCCACCCTCACGAACGGCACGCGTCAGCCGAACGGTCTCCGTGCCCTCGGGTTCCGTCCCGTCGAGCACCGCGAGCGCAAACCCACCGCATCTGAGCAGCTCCTCCGCGCCGCGAAGCGCGTCTTTCCGGCTCTTGGGCTGCACGAGATACGGACCCTCCTCCCAGAATGCGCCGACCGTCGTGCCCGCGGTGTCGATCCAGACGGATCGCTCCCCGTTCGTCACGGCGGACCGACATGCGGCACGCAGCATGGCGCACGCGCCACCCTGCGGCGTCCACACCGTCAACTTCCCGCGCGGCAGTCCGCCTCCCGGAAGGATTCGGTCCAACGGCCCAACCCCCGTCGCCACCGGCTCCGCCAACCGATGAAGCGGCGTCGCATCGGGAAAGCGCTGCTCGATGAGCTCTCGAAGAGCGGCGATGGAAACGGCGGGCATTGGGCGAGGACGGCGACGACCATCGAAGACGGGAACGACGGGCACTGCCTGCTCCGGATGCCGAGCAGCTGAGCAGACTTTATACCGAACAAAGCCCGAAAACAAGAAGGGCCGCCCAATCGCTTACTTCTGCCCACCAATTCGGTCTTAACTCCGGGCGCCGATGGCGATGGTATCTTCCTCGCTCCGCCGCATGACCCTCATGCGCCCTGGCTGACCGTCATCCCCGTCAATGGCCAAGATCCTCGTTACAGGCGCCGCCGGTTTCATCGGGTACCATACCGCCATGCGGCTGCTCGCGCGCGGCGACAGCGTCATCGGGCTCGACTCGATGAACGACTATTACGACGTCTCGCTCAAGGAGGCCCGCCTCGCTCGGCTCCGCCCGCATGAGCGCTTCCGGTTCGTCCGCATGGACGTCGCCGATCGCCGCATCTCCGACCTGTTCGCCCAGGAGCGCTTCGACCGGGTCGTCCATCTCGCGGCGCAAGCCGGCGTGCGCTACTCGCTCATCAACCCGCACGCCTACGTCGAGAGCAACGTCGTCGGGTTCCTGAACATGCTCGAGGGATGTCGCCACAACCCGGTGGAGCATCTGGTCTACGCATCATCGTCATCGGTCTACGGCGCCAACACGCACATGCCGTTCGCCGTGCACGACAACGTGGACCATCCGGTGAGTCTCTACGCCGCGACGAAGAAGGCGAACGAGCTCATGGCGCACTGCTACAGTCATCTCTATGGCATCCCGACCACCGGCCTTCGCTTCTTCACGGTGTACGGTCCGTGGGGACGCCCGGACATGGCGCTCTTCCTGTTCACGAAGGCGATCCTCGAGGGGCGCGAGATCGACGTGTTCAATCACGGCAAGATGCAGCGCGACTTCACGTACATCGATGACATCGTCGAAGGCGTGGTGCGCGTCACCGACAACACGGCTACTCCCAACGAGCGCTGGTCGAGCGACGTCCCCGACCCCGCGACGAGCAAAGCGCCGTACCGGATCTACAACATCGGCAACAACGCGCCGGTCCAGCTCGGCCGGCTGATCGAGGTGCTCGAGGACGCGCTCGGCCAGACGGCACGCAAGCGGTTTCTCGACATGCAGCCAGGCGATGTCGCCGCGACGTACGCCGATGTGGATGACCTCGAGCGCGACGTCGGGTTCCGGCCGGCGACGAGCATCGAGGAAGGGGTACGCCGCTTCGTGGATTGGTACCGGGAGTATTATGGCGTCGAGCCGCTCGCCGACTCCTTCACGCGAAGCACGGCCAGGGAATGAGTCGCTGAACCTTGTCGCCCTTTAACGTTGCGACCTCGGCATTTGGGACGTCGATCACCGGAGTGCTGTAATCGATTTCTCAACCCCGGAGCAAGAGCGTGCGTGATCTCTTTGGCGACCGCATCCAGCCGGTCGTCGTGTACGGCGCAGGTGGATACGGACGCGAGGCCGTCCAACTCATCGAAGACATC
>DASURJ010000356.1:0-4845 GCA_036280115.1 Gemmatimonadaceae bacterium | reverse complement strand
GCCTCCCACTCGGCGAGATGGTTCGCCTGCCCCTCCCTGCTTTCGAGGTGGCGCAACCACCGTGACTCGAACACGCGTTGCGCTCGCGCGAGCTCCTGCGGCATCACCCCGTCGTCCCGTAACGCGCGGACCTGATCCCAGGCCGCGCGCGCGGCCGCCGTCGCCGACGCGGCCGGCATGTCCGCGTGGATCACGAAGACGCCGACCTCGGTCGGGGTGTAGTTGTACGCGCTGACCGACGCGGCGAGCTGTCGCTCGCGGACCGCGCGATACAACCGCGACGCGCGTCCCGCGCCGAGCACGGTGGCGGCAAGATCGAGGAGCGGCGTGTCCTCGTGCAGCGTCGGCTGCGTCCGCCACCCGAAAGCGAGCTCGGCCTGAGCAATGTCGCCAACGAGCTCGCGATACCGGAACGACGCGCGCTCCGGCTCTGGCGGGCCGGGGACGCGAATGACCGGCGCCGCCTCCAGCCCGCCGTACAAGCGGCGCACGTGCGCGAGCGTCTCGTCGACATCGAGGTCGCCGACCACGGACAGAATCGTCGTCGACGGGCGGTAGAAGTTCCGGTAGAAGTGCAGAAGATGGCCGCGAGTGAGCGCCCGCAACCCGCCCTCGCGCCCGATCCGCCAGCGACGCATTCGATGGTAGTCGTGAAGGACCTCGAACAGCGTTTCCGTCGTCACCGCCGAGGAATTGTCCGCCTTCCGCTTCGCCTCCTGGATGATGACTTCCAGCTCGCGCGCCAGTTCATCCGCATCGATCAGCGAGTTCGCATAAGCATCCGCCTGGATCTCGAGCCCGGCCGCGAGCCCGGACGACGGCAGCACCGTGTAGTACACGGTGTGATCGTAGATCGTGCTCGCGTTCAGGTAGCCACCGCTCGCCTTCGTCTCCTTCGCGATCACGCCCACACCGCGCGTGGGAGTGCCCTTGAAGTACATGTGTTCGAGCACGTGGGCGATGCCGACGACGTCATCGGGCTCGTCGAAGTACCCCGCTTTGACGTGCGTCACGATGGCCACGACCGGGGCGGCTCCGTCCCGGCGGACGAGCACCGTGAGCCCGTTCGGCAGCACCTCGCGCACGACGGACGCAGGATCGACGGAAACGGGATGCGACGCGGTTGTGGTCACGAGCGGAAGGGACGGCGGTAAAGGAGGAACACAGCAGCGACCGTGCAGAGAAGCCCGAACGCCAGCGGCCAGGCGAGTTCTTCGGGGCCGACAACCCGGCCGCGCGCAAACGGGGCACGCAGCGTCGCTATGCTCGCGACCGGTGGCAGCAGATACTGCGCCGCGTCCACGATCGGGCTCCCGGCACCCGACGCCCGCAGCCGGTCAGCGAACCGTGCGAGCAGTGCGCCCGCGCCCAGTAACGCGAGAAGCACGGGGAAATGGTAGGCCGTGAGCGCAGAAAGCGCGAGCGCGAGCATCCCCACCGTGAGCCACGCCAGTGCGACGTACGCCGCCACGCCCGGCACGGACACCGGGCGAACGGCGACGGTGAACACGCCAGCCGCGACGACGCCGAGCACCACAATGGTGGCGCCGGCAAGCGTAAACCCCTGCAGGTAGTACCGCGCGGGCACGAGTGGACGCGCGAACAGAACGCGATCGAACCCGCGCCAGCGATCGCGCGCAACCAACCCGTGCGCCGCGAACACCGCGCCGACCAGGGCGTAGGCACCTAACGCGTTCTCGAACGCCGCCTGCGCCTGCTCCCGCCCCCCAACACCCGCCGCGGCATCGAACGCGGCCGCGGTGACGCCCGTAGCCCGAAACACGGCCCACGTGGCGATCGACGCCACGAGCACCACCAGCGGCACGCGGCCGAGGAGGAAGTCACGGAGCTGATATCCCGCGTACGCGGACAGCCGCACCGTCACGACGCCACCTCGCCCATCGAGAATGCCTGCGCTTCGACGGGTACGTGGGCAGGCGCGACTGACGCGAGGAGCACGCCACGCTCCAGCAACTCACGAA
Organism: Gemmatimonadaceae bacterium; assembly: GCA_036280115.1. Lineage (GTDB taxonomy): Bacteria > Gemmatimonadota > Gemmatimonadetes > Gemmatimonadales > Gemmatimonadaceae > JAJKIV01. Next base: position 2,863 of record DASURJ010000356.1, on the reverse strand, counting down.
GCCCCAGGTTCAACGGGCCGAGGCCCATGACGCGAACGGCGTACGTCCCTCGCCCGAGTGAAATCGCCGATGGAAAGACTGCTATCACTTGTTCGCCGCCGCGATGGACGCTGATGTGGTAGACAGCCTCGACGTCGGCGGGGGTCGCAGGCCGCGAGGCACCCGCGCGCCGAACTCGCCCGCGATCGATGAGCGTCACCCGATCGACAATGCGCTGGAGCTCGACCGTATCCCGCGACGCGATCAGAATCGCCCGATTCGCCGCGCGCAACCTGACGATCAGGTCCTGCAACCGATCGAGCGTGAGGGGCTCGACTCCGTCGAGCGGCTCATCGAGAATCACCACCCGTCGCTCGGTGAGGATCGCTTGCGCGATCCCGACGCGCGTGCGGGCGTCGCGCGAGAGCGCACGCAGGCGAATCCGGCGGAGCTCCTCGAGTCCGAGCTCTTCGATTGCGGCATCGACCTGTCGCGGCACGTCCGGTACAGGAACGCCGGAAAGGATGGCCAGCCTCCTCAACGCGTCGGCGACGCGCCACCGGCCCGGCACGCCAACGCGCTGCGGCACGAAGGCGACGCCCTCGCGTTCCACGAAACGGCGCGGCTCGATCCCGTCAATGCGCACGGTCCCGGAGGAGGGCCGCTCGAACCCGAGAATCATCGAGATGAGCGTGCTCTTCCCCGCCCCTGCCGGACCAGACAGTCCCGCGATTTCGCCCGCGCCTACGCGAAGCGAAACATCATCGACCGCGCGCGCCGAAGGGCCCAGCCGCGGCGCATAGGTTTTCGTGACATGACTGAGCTCGATCACCGCACCGGCGCCGCCATCCCTGGCTGCGGGGCGAGCGTGGGCAGCGGAGTGCAGCGGCTCCAATCTCCCGGACCAGCACGCGAGTAGAACCGCTGCGCCTCCGGCACGCGGCCGAGTCGCATGAGAGAGCAGCCGAGCCACCCCATGGCGACGCGATCGTTCGGATCGTACTCCACGGCGCGCGCGAAAAAGCGTCGAGCGAGGTCGATCGACTGGAGCGCCGCCGGAAGATTCCCGGAATTGAGCTCCGCAGTGGATTTCGTGAGCAGGTGCGCTCCCATCTCCCGCTGCGCGAGGCTGTTCGTGGGCTCGAGCTTGATCGCCGTCTCGAGCTCGCGAACGGCGTTCTGCGCGTCACCCTCCTCGCGAGCCATCCGCGCGAGGTAGATGTGCGGGTCGGCGTCGTTCGGATCGTCACGCACCGCCTCGGCGAACGCGTTCCGAGCTTCGGTGCGGTTGCCAGACGTGTATGCCTGAATCCCCCGCTGGAGCGCCGCGTTCGACTGCCGGGTCATGACGTAGTAGATCCCTGTCCCGAGCCCTCCGAGCACCAGCAGGATCGCGAGGAGCAGAATGAGCGGGAACCCGCGCCGCCTAACGGCAACCGGCTCGGCGGGCACGTCCGCCGCGGGCACCGCGCTCGCGACACCCGCGGTCGCGGGAGGTGGCGGAGCCACACGCTCCTGCCGAAGTGCGGCCTCGAGCTGCTGGAAGCCCGTCCGAGCCGCGGCGATGTCCGCGCTCGTCGGGCGATACTCCGTCCGCTGCGCTCGCTCGTGGGCGGCGCTGAACTCCACCAGGGCATGCGCCTGGTCGAGCGTCAGCATCTCGCGCTGGCGAACCTCCCGAATCAGCGGTTGGCCGGACATGGTCGCCGAGCCGATGAGCGTACGGAGCGCGGTTTCGGCCGCTTGCCACCCCTCGATGATGTCGGCGGCGATGTCCTCGGGATCGCGCGAAATGTCCAACCGTGCGATCGCCGGCCTCGCCTGATCGAGCGAGGCGAGGGCCGAGCGTTGTTGTGATGTGGTCACGACCGTGGGGCAGTCAGCGGACGATGCGCAACAGCCCTGCGTCCGCGCTGCCGCGGATGAAGCTCTCGGCGTCGCGCGTGGGAATGGTGACTCCCGTGAGGGAGTAACCGCGGCGCGCTTCGGTGGCCATGAACTCCTGCATGGATCGGCCGACGAACGCGCTGTTCGAGTCCCGCATCATCCGTACGATCTCGTCCCAGCTGCCGCGGAACGGCTTCCCTTCGCGCGTCAGCACCTCGTGCGAGGGCTCCTCGCGACGAGCAGGCTCGGTCTTCTGATCCGCGAGACTGCTCAGGAGTCCGCCGAACAGCTCGAGTTGTCCTTTGGCCGCCTCGGCAGCCTGCTCCGCGGCCTGCTGCTCGATTTCGGCGAGCATCTCATCGATGTCGTCGGGATCGCCCGCGAGCTCACCGAGTCGCTCTTCCCAGGGTTTCAACTCCGGGTCGTCGTCCTTGAGCCGGTAGATCGTCTTCTTGAGCTCCACGAGTCGCCAGATCCCGAGCTCATCCCAGTGATCGGACGGCGATGTCCGGTCGAGGTGATAGAGCGCCGCCTCGTAGTCGCCGCGATCGTAGAGGATGTTGCCGAGGTAGATGCGTGCTTCGGCGTGGTCGTTATCGAGCTGGAGCGCACGCCGCAGGGTGGAGATGGCGGAGTTGTCGTCGCCGAGCCGGTGTTGCGCGTACCCCACGAGCGCGACCGCTTCGGCGGACTCGGGGGCGTGCTCGACGGCGATGTGGAAGAACTCGCGGGCGTCCTCGATGAGCCCTTCACGGAACAGAGCACGGCCGACCTGCAACATGAGGTCGACGTCGTCGTGGTAACCGAGCTCGAGCACACGCCGGAAGCTCTTCACGGCCGCATCGGTGCGGCCGAACTTGAGCAGGGTCTCGCCGAGCCCGGCCAGTGCGTCCTCGTGCTCCGGGTCCAGGATCAGCGCTTCCTCGAAGCTCCGTCGCGCCCACGCGAACTCGTCACGGGCAAGCCGAGCATAACCGACCCCGATGTGCAGCTCTAC
>DASURJ010000355.1:0-3744 GCA_036280115.1 Gemmatimonadaceae bacterium | reverse complement strand
TAGTGGAGCGCGCGCCGCTTGAGCTCGCGGAGCACCTTGTGGTCGAGCTCGCGCGCCACGTGTCGCGGGACATCACGGACGACCTGGCGGACGACCTTGTCGTCGATGCCACCGCTCACGCGCTGCGTGCCCGCGAGGATGGCCGCGTCGAGATCGGACGCCGACATCCCGCGAGCCGAGATGACGGGGAGATCGACGAGCGGACGACTCGCCGGCAGGAAATGAAAGCGCCGCTTCCTGGTCTCGAGGTCGTATTCGATCATCCCCTTCCCCGGTAGCTTCGCGCCGCGCTCCTCGGCGAGCTCGCCCCACACGTTCGCGCTCGTGTACTCGATGGACCCGGAGTAGTACGCGTTCGGCGCGATCTCGCGGAAGACGTGGTAGTGCCCGAGGGCCACGTAGCTCCACCGCGGGGCGCCGAGCTCGGCCTGCGTGATCTCGAGGGTGGTGCGCTCCTGGGCGGCGGCCGCCGCCGGCAGCACGCCCTCGACCTCACCGTGGATCACGAGCACGTTGTGGCGCGCGTTCGGGTCGGGGTCGAGCGCCGGCCGCGGGCCTGGGACGTCGGGCACGGCGAGCACCGAGAGCTCGCGCTCGGGAAACGACAGCCGCTCGGCCTCGGCGTGCACGACATGAATGCCGAGCGGCGAGAACAGCCGGAGGATGCATCCGGTCTCGACCGCGCGCGGCGTGTCGTGGTTCCCCGCGACCATCACGATGACCGCGTCGGGCAGCTCGCGCGTTAGGCGGCTGAACTGCGTGAACGCGTGCAGGATCGCGGGGTTCGTCGGGCGGACCGTGTGGAAGATGTCGCCCGCGATCGCGACCAGGTCCGGGGACAGCTCGATCACCTTGTCGACGGCGCGCTTGAACGCTGCGGCGACGTCAGCCTCCCGCTGATTGATCCCCGCGGGCGTCTGGCGTTGGTACTGGCGGAAGCCGAGGTGCAGGTCGGACAGGTGGACGAGGCGCATGCAGCGGAACAGTCGACGGCCGCGTGAAGCCAGCGGCGGACCGCCGCGGCAGGCACACGTAAGCCCAAATATAGGCGCCGACGCGGGTTACGACACCAGCGCGCGACGCATGATTGTCAGCGTTCGGCGCGCATCCACTGGGTCACTTTCATTCGGAACCGGAGCGACGCCGCGTTACTGCCGGCGGGGGGTGTCATGACCGACCGGACGAGGTACGTCATGCGCGCTTCCGTGATCCACCCCCGCCGCCGATCGATCACCAACCCGCCGGTCATCGTCCCCGACATGACCAGGGTACCCGCCGCGTCCGACGCGGCCCCGGGCGGCGTCAGGGCGCCGTTCAGGGAGACGTGCGCCCAATCCCCGTTCGCGGACAGCGAATCGAGCCGGAACCGTACCTGGAGCTTTCCGCCCCCGCCGATCGCCGCGGTTCCCGCGAGCGGCGCGACCATCTCCCGCGACCAGGTTGCGCCCACGCGGATGGGCGTGCTCGGCAGCGTTGCCGGCATCTGCGAGAACACGGCGTTCAACTCGGCCCCGGACCCGCCACCCACGACCTCCGTCGCGCCGTCCGGTGCGATGCGCAGGCGCACACGCTTACCCTGCAGTGCGCGCAGGGCTTCGGTGGCAATGAAGAGCGAGTCCGCTCCGTTGCTCGAGCCCACGACCGAGTCGGTGGATGCCAGCACTATCGTGGCGTCGCGGTCGCGGCGTTCGACGAACGCACGCGAGATCACGAGCAGCGTCGCAACGACCGTTGCCGTGGTATCGCCCTCGGCGATGCGCGTCGTGCCGGTCATCTCCACGCGCTGGTCGAGCCGCATGCGCAAGGTCTCGCCGACCTGAGGCGCGATCCGCAACGAGACCGGCTGACGCCCCGACTGTGACTCGGCGTCGCGAGCCATGAGGGCGAGCATAGCGACCACGCTCGCGCCGACCACCGGTAGCCGCACGGCGAGGCGCCGCGCCCTAGAAGCCGTACGGATCATCCGCGGGCGTCGTCCGGAGCGGCTGCGAGACGGGTCGCGCCGGCTGGCGCGGCGGGACGATGCGGCGGAACTGCGACGCAAAGAACGATTTCACGTCGTCCGGACGGGCTTGAATGGTCGCGTTCCGCGCGCGAAGCACTTCGTCGTCGGTGGCGAGCTCGATGACGCCGCGGACCCAGCCTAACGTGATGCTCGGGTCCAGCCGGCGGAGCGATCGCACGATGGCGTTGTCGAGCGAGACGTCACCCGCCTGCGGGAACCGCTCGGCGCCATCGCGGCCCTGCATGACCGCGGGGCGCGGGAACCGGGCGAAGATCGGCTGCGTGAAGTGCGGATGTCGAATCATCAACTGTCCCTTCTCCAGCGTCGCGAGCTTCGTGCGAATGGCCGGGCTCAGCACCGCGTACCCTGGTGACGCCAGCTCATCGGCATCCATGCGCCCGTAGAGCGCCGTACCCGAGTTGCCCACGACGCGCCGGTGCACCTGCGAGCGGAACTGCTGGGCGCTGAACAGCACGAGGCCCAGGTACCGGCCGCGTTCCGCGATGTCGAGCAACATCTTCCGAACGTAGGTGTCCTGGCCATCCCCGGGCGCGTACTTGTTCAGCTCGTCGACGAACACGATCACGTGCTTCACGCCCAGGTCGCGCCGCTCGAGATGTTCCCGAAGCTTCGAGACGACGCGCGCGAAGATCAGATCCTGCGCGTCTTCCTCGAGGTTCGCCACGTCCACCACGTACACCGCCCGGTCCTCGAAGTTGCCGAACGGCAGGTCGCTCACCGCCCCGTCGTCGGTCACGAGCCCGGCGCAGCGGAGCGAGATGTTCGACAGGCGATTCCTGACTTTGCGGATGGTGGCCACGTGGTGCGTGCGCCAGCTCTGGTCATCCTGGGCCTCGAGCGCGCTCAGCACGTCACGGAACCATTTCTCCAGGTCAGCGAACGACTGTACGCGATAGCGTGCGGCTCCGAGCAGCTCGTCCGTGAACTCCTTGTCGATCACGCGCTCCTTGATGAAGTCGATGAGCGCGTCGGCCTTGGCGTCCACGTCATCCCTGTTCAGCAGGACCTCGGCGAACTGCAGGACCTCACGGAGCCCCCAGGTGAGCGGGACGACGTTGTCGAGCAGCGCTTCGTTCGATCGCAGCGTGTTGAGCGTGAATCCTTTCGCGTTGTACGGCGCGAAATAACGGACGTTCTCGAACGGCTGCGCGGGGACGCCCATCTTCTCGTACAGCTCGCGATCGCGGTCGTCGAGCACCCCCGGCTGGTCGAGGAAGCAGAGGTCCGGCCCTTTCACGTTGAAGCACACCGCCGCAATGGACCCCTTGCTCGCCGGGAAGTGCGTGAAGATGGACGCGAGAAGCCACTCCACCGCGCTCGTTTTCGTGGCGAGCCCCGAGACGCCCGTGATGTTCAGGTGCGCCGCCTCGGGCCCCACGAGGAAATCGGCATCGAGGTAGATGGGCGAATCGGTACCGCCGGCACGGTACACTCCGACCGGGATCCCCGTGCGGCTTCCGTCTTTCAGGTAGCCGTCCATGCGCAGCGCTACCGCGACGTCCTCTTCGGTAGCGAGGAATACCTGCCCCATGGGAACCGGCTGCAGCGGCTCGTCGGGGATCTGGCGTAGCACGGCCGCGGTGTAGAGCCGGATCTCGGCGCGCTCGGTTGCCGCGAACCCGGCGCTCTCGGGCGACGCATCGTGTCCGATGACATCGTGCAGCGGAGACTGCAGGTCGGTGTAGCTGAAGCCCTCGACCACCACGCCGTAGATGTGC
>DASURJ010000354.1:0-2226 GCA_036280115.1 Gemmatimonadaceae bacterium | reverse complement strand
GAACACCGCGGCATACGCGAAGCGTCGCTCCTGGTTGAGCCGGACGATCTGCACCGACTGCGGATCGGGGTCCTTGTAGTGCCACACGTCCACGTTCGCGGGCGGCTCGTCGCCGCGCGCGGGTTCGGCTTCCTGGTCCTTGAGTCCCACGATGATCCGGGCGCCGTCCTTGCTCCAGTTGGGCGGGCCGAACTCGCTCAGCACCATGCCTTTCGGGAACGCCGCGTCCTTCGCCGGGTCGTATTCGACCGCCCGCGCGTTAGGCGACGTCGCGTCGGTCCAGACGAGGAGCATGTTGTCCTTCTGCTTGTTCCCCTTGGCCTTGTCGCCGCGGAGGACGGCGAGGCTCGTGCCGGTCTCGCTCCACGCGAGCCCATCGAAGTCGAGCGCGGCGCTCGCAAGCGTGCGCGTGTGGCCCGTCGCGAGCTCGATCACGTAGACGCCGTTGCCGAGTCGGTCGGTGGCATCGACGAGGTAGGCGAAGTGGCGGCCGGCGTCGTCGAACGCGAAGGCGCTCGCGTTGCCGATGTTGCGCGTCGCGCCGGTCGAGAGGTCGCGGAGTACGAGGTCGGTGCCGTCGTGCGTGGTGTCGGACGCATTCGCCTTGTTCGTGCGGACGGCGAGCCAGCGGCCGCCCTCGGAGAACTGAAAGCTCGCGGGGTTCGGGACGGTGAACTTGTCGCCACTCTGGAGGTCGAGGAGCTCGAACCGGCGGGGCGTCGCGGGCGGGCGCTGGCCGCTTCCTCCGGGCGGACCGCCTGGCGGGGTGGGTGTCTCGGGGCGCGCACCTGGCGTGGCGGGAGGGTTCGCTGCGCCGGGACCTCCGGGCCGCGCGCGCCCGGCCGGCCGTCCCGGCGGGTTCATGTAGTAGCCCACGAACCGAGAATCGTCGGAGAACACGGGGGTGTTGGCAGCCGCGGCGCCGAAACCACCTCCGCCACCCCCGCCCGCCTGCGGCGGAGCACCCGCGGCGATCGCGTGGACCTTGCTGCCGTCGATCTCCTTCACATAGAGCGTCACGTCGCCGTCGTTCGGCTGGTACGCGTACGTCATCCATTTCCCGTCCGGCGAGATCGCCGTCTGCGTCACACGGGTGAACCGACCGTAGTCGGCCAGGCTGAGCACTCTTTTCGGATCGCCGGCACGTGTGCCGGCGGTCGCAGCGTTCGACGAATCCTGTGTAACGGCCTGTGCGATTGCCTGCGCGGGGGGAAATACGACGAGCGCCAGCACACCAACAAGCTGGCCGCGGCCGAGGGAACGGCGCATGGGATTCTCCAAGGGTCTGAGCCGGGGCGATTGCCATCGAGAATACGCGGTGGCGACCTGCCGCGTTAGTCGGTCGACGGTCGGTCCAGCTTCTCGCCGCTGTCCGCCGCCCATCGTAGGTTCGTGTCGTTCGGCTCGTATGCTGTCGTCTCTCCCGGTGCGTCATGTGCTGGTTTCGGTGCGTCGCCTCAGCGATGTCATTGCCCGCCTGGGTCGCAGGGCCGCTGCTGGCCTTTGCGATGGCGTGTCGGGCGCCCGGTCCCGTGTCTGACCTGAAGCTGGGGGCAGGCGTCCGCGAAGCGTTGGTGCCTAACGGCGAGGCGAACGTCATCGTCGCGCTCACGGCCGAAGGCGATCCAGGCAGCGGCCTCCCCCAGGACGTCGCGGGCGCGGCCGCAGCGATAGCGCGGGCCCAGGATGCCGTGCTCTCGACGCTCGACTCCGCTGACTTTCGTCTGGGTCAGCGCTTCGCTGCCGTGCCCGCGTTCAGCGGGGCGCTACGCTCGGCACGCGGCCTCGATCGCCTGTTGGCACACCCGCTCGTGCGCCGTGTGGACCTCGATCCCGGTGGAACCGGATCGTCGGTCCGGTAGTGACTCTTTCCCGGGGGATGACTGGCGTTACCACGGGATAACACCCCGTTGACTCAGGCTGGTGACGGCAGTGCCGCAGTGTGATCGCGCGACGGCGTCCGAAGGAGACGCCTCCCAACAGGCCGGCGACGACGCCGGCAGTACCGCGGTTGCCCTGGAACTCCGCCCAATGAACCGCTCTCCGCGCTTCTTCGCCGCCTCTCTCGTGGTCATCGCGCTCGCCGCCTGCGACCGGCTGCCCGACGCCGCCGCACCCACCCCGCCGGGTTCTCCGAATGCCATGCTCGGGCTGGAAGAACGTATTGGCCCGGGGGTACTCGAGGCGATCCGTGCCGGCGGCAACCCACGAATCGTCGTCGCGCTG
>DASURJ010000353.1:0-6197 GCA_036280115.1 Gemmatimonadaceae bacterium | reverse complement strand
ACCCGACGGCGTGGTCGGAAGGGATGCGTTTCGTGGTTGTGAACGGGCAGGTCGCGGTGCGAGACGGCGAGCCGACGGGCGTGGCGGCCGGCCGTGCCTTACGCCGCACACGAGCGATGATGAGTCGGCCGATGTCCGTGGCGCCACTCAACCTTCGGATGGAAGGCGCGGACGACGGGCGGACCATCATCGTGGATCTGTCGCGACGGACGCTGCGTGTCACCGACGCCGGCGAAGCGTTCGAGGCGACGGACTTCGGGTTACTCCAGACGGCACCCACGTGGGCTTCCATAACCGGCCGGCTACGCGTCTCGACCAGCGGCGAGGATGCCGCTTTCGTGCTCATCGTCGATGAATCGTCAGGCACAGCTTCGCTCGCGATCGACGGACGACCCACGCGGAGCTACAAGCTCACGTCATAGTCAGGGCGCCTGCCCCCCTCCCTTCAGTCGTCGCGTCATGTCCTGTGCCCGTTGCAGGCCGGGCCGCAGCGCGACCGCCCGCTCGAAGTGGCCGAGCGCTTTGGTGGAGTCCTTCTTCGCGAGCCAGAAGTTGCCGAGTGCCATGTGCGCGTTTGCGCTCGTGGGGTAGAGCGCGGCATTCATCTCGAACAGCTCGCGCGCCACCGTCGAGTCGCGACTCAGGGCGATGCGACCCACCTGATCGACCATGGATTCGGGTGGATCGAACTGGACGCCGAGCGCCGCCGAGACGCGCCCGAAGTGCTCGGTGAGGTACGCCGGGCGTTCCAGCGTCTGGAGGAGGGCGACGTCGTACGTCTCGAAGATGAACCGCAGCGCGTCATACTCGGAGATGAGCGGCACGGAGCCATGGCTGTCGCGCGGATAGTACTTGTACGCGTACCGCAGTCCCGACGCGTTGTACGTCTCGAGGATGCTGTTGAACTGGACGATCGCGTTGAAGTGCGGGTTGAAGGTCGTGTCGCCTGGCTGAATGGTGTTGGCCTGCGCGACATAGAGCGCACGACCGGCGAGCCCGGGCTTGCTGAACCTGTCGCGTGCCTGCTTGAGCAGGACGCGGTTGTCCCACCAGAGACTCGGGTCGATCGCGACGTACGCGTTGAACGTCTCCGGGATGGTGTACAGCGCGTTGATCGCCGTGATGCCACCTAACGAGTGTCCGACGAACACGCGGTACGGCATCGTCCGGTAGTCCCGCTCGATGTGCGGGATCAGCTCGCTCCGGATGAACGTCAGGAAGTTCGCCATCCCGCCCGTGCTCGCGAGCGCCGGGCTGGGCCTGCCCTGAACGTCACGGTCGACCTTCGTCGGTGTCATGTCGCGCGACCGGTTCGTGTTCGGGATCGCGACGACGATCATCTCGGGCAGCACGAACGTCCCGTTGACCCCGGTGGCCAGGATCTGGATGAGCCCCGTAACGGAGTGGAAATGCGCGTCGCCGTCGAGCAGGTAGAGGACGGGATAGCGCCGCGGGAGATACGTTGTGTCCCTGTACGACGGCGGCGTGTACACGAGGAACCGCCGATTTTCCTTCAGCGTTGCCGACCAGACCGAATCGACAGTCCCGATCGTGACGGCGTTGGCCGGCACCTGGGACGCGAGGGCCCCGGCGGGGACGAACGGCAGCAGCAGAATCAGCGCGCGGACGAGTCGCATGTGTGAGCGGTGGAGGACGTGACGACAATAGACGGCGGTGCGAGAATTGTCTACGACAAGCGAGCACGGCCTGACACCGCCGCTGGCTCTTCCCTCCGCCAGGCGTGATCTTCAACGTCCAGGCCCGGCTGCACATCGCGGCAGATCCGACCGACGTGCCGTTGGCTCATCGTAGAACCTGTAGCCGCCAAGACGAACGTTGCCCAAACCAGTCATTCTCGCGGTCGACGACGACGCTGCGGTGCTCGCTGCCATCGAACGCGACCTCCGCCAGCACTACCGCGCCGACTATCGGGTCATGAAGGCGGGTTCGCCGCAGGAAGGGCTCGACACGTCGACGGAGCTCGCCAAGCGCAACGTCCCGATTGCGCTCTTCCTCGTCGATCAGCGGATGCCCGGAATGGCGGGCGTGGAGCTGCTGCGCGAAGTATCGCAGCTCCACCCCGACTCGCGTCGCGTGCTGCTCACCGCCTACGCCGACACCGATGTCGCCATCGCGGGCATCAACGAGATTGGGCTCGACTATTATCTCATGAAGCCGTGGCACCCGCCGGAGCAACGGCTTTATCCGGTGCTGGACGATCTGTTGACCGAATGGCAGGCACGCGTGATCCCCGCCTTCGACGGGATCCGCGTCCTGGGCTCCGAGTGGTCACCCGCCTCGTTCGCGGTAAAGGAGTTTCTGTCGCAGAACCGGGTGCCGTATCAGTGGGTGGACATCGAACGCGACGAACCAGCGCGGACGCTCGCCGGGTCCCTCACCGGCGATCTCGCGCGGTTGCCGGTGGTCGTCTTCCCCGACGGCAAGCACCTTGTGGCGCCGACTCCCACCGAGCTCGCGGAAAAGTGTGGCTTGCAGACGCAGGCGACGCGTCCCTTCTATGATGTCGTCGTCATTGGTGGCGGTCCGGCGGGACTCGCAAACGCGGTGTACGCTGCGTCCGAAGGGCTGCACACGGTGCTGATCGAGTCGCATGCCCCGGGCGGGCAGGCCGGCACGAGCTCGATGATCGAGAACTACCTCGGTTTCCCGTCTGGTGTGACGGGGGCGGACCTGGCGCATCGCGCGACGACGCAAGCTCGGCGATTCGGGGCCGAGCTGCTCACGGCGCAGACCGTCGTGGGGTTGCGTCGCGCGGACCCGTACCGCGTGGTGGTCCTCGCTGACGGTACCGAGCTCACGACGTACTGTGTGGTCATCGCGACGGGGATGAGCGCGCGGACGCTCGACGTGCCGGGGATCGAGCCGCTGCAGGGCGTGGGGGTCTACTATGGCGCGGCAATGACGGAGGCTGCTCGATACCGGGCGAAAGACATCTGCGTCGTCGGCGGTGCGAATTCGGCCGGCCAGGGGGCGCTGTTCTTCTCACGCTACGTGCGGCGTGCGCACATGCTCGTGCGCGCGAAGGACCTGCAGGCGTCGATGTCCCATTACCTCATCGAGCGCATCGGGACCGCACCGAACATCGAGGTGGTCACCGGCGTCGAAGTCTGCGCGATCATGGGCGACTCGTCGCTCGAGGCCGTGGTCGTGAAAGCCGTCGGGTCGGGCGACGTGCGTGTCCTGCCGGTGTCGGCGATGTTCATCTTCATAGGCGTTAGGCCGCACACCGAGGCGTTCCGGGGTGTGGTCGAGTGCGATGAGTCGGGATTCGTGTTCACGGGTGCCGATCTGCCGCAGGAACACGGGCGCCCACGCGGGTGGACGCTCGAGCGTGATCCGTTCATGTTCGAGACGAGCGTGCCGGGCGTCTTCGCTGCCGGCGACGTGCGCTTCGGCGCATCGCGGCGGGTGGCAGCGGCGGTCGGCGAAGGTTCGGCGGCGATCTATTCCGTTCACCGGTATCTGCAGACAGTGTAGTCGTCATTCCGAGCTGAGGGTCGTCAGGCCGCGGAGTCAAGGACGGGGGTAATTCCGAGCGGAGCGCGCGCGGAGGGCACGCGCAGTCGAGGAATCGCAGTCGTCCCGACAGAGGGCCACTTTACCGCCACGATTGCGTTTCCTCGACTTGCCTGCCCTGAGCGCAGCCAAAGGGCTCGGAATGACCTAACGACCACCTCGCCGCATCCAACATGACCGAGCCGACCATCGCAGCTCTCCTGGCGAAGCACAAACTGCTCGGCGGCGCGCCCGCCGCCGAACACGAGTGGCTGGCGGCGCACGGCACCCGGCGGCGTCTCGGCGTGGGCGACGTGCTCACGCACAAAGGCGAGCTCGCGAGCGCGCTCTACATCCTCTTCTCCGGGTACGTCGTTATCCGCGTGGACCGCGGCGCGGGCTCGCACAAGATCTTCGAGCGGCGCGGCGGCGAGGTCAGCGGCATGTTGCCGTACTCCCGCGGGACCCGGCCACCGAACGACGCGGTGATCGAGGAACCGGCGGAGCTGCTCGCCATTCCCGTGGAGCACCACGCGGAGATGATCCGAGAGTGCCCCGTCGTGACGGCGGCGCTCGTGCACGAGATGGTCGATCGCGTCAAGCAGTTCAACGCGAGCGACCTGCATGACGAGAAGCTCGTCTCCCTCGGCAAGCTCGCGGCGGGGCTCGCGCACGAGCTGAACAACCCGGCGTCAGCCGCGGTGCGCAGTGCCAAGGCGCTGGAGGAGAGCTTCAGCGAGGCCGAAGCGGCAGCGGCGGCCATCGCCGCCGCTCGGCTGTCGGACGAGCAGCTCGCAGCCATCGAGCGCGTGCGACAACAACGTGTGCCGCCGACCGAGGCCGCCGTTCGCTCCGCCATTGCCCGTGCCGATGAAGAGGACGCGCTCGGCGAACGGCTGGAGGATCTCGGTGCCACCGCGAACTGGGCCGTTCCCCTCGCCGACGCCGGACTCAAGCCGACGGCGCTCGATTCGCTGGCGGCGGTCGTCGGCGGTGACGCACTCGAAGCGGCGCTTCGGTGGATCACCGCGGGGTATTCGGTTCGGACGCTCGCGTGGGAGATCGAGACGGCGACGTCTCGGATCTATGACCTCGTGAACACCATGAAGGGGTTCACGTACATGGATCGCGCCCCGATGCTGGAGCCCGTCGACGTCCGCCGCGGGCTGAACGAGACACTGGCGCTCCTGGCCGCCAAGACGCGGTCGAAGTCGGCCAAGGTGACGCTGGAGTTCCCGAACGACCTTCCGCGCGCGCATGCCGTTGGCCCGGAGCTCAACCAGGTCTGGATCAATCTCATCGAGAACGCGCTGGACGCGGTCGCTCCGGGCGGCCGTGTGACCGTCACGGCTGGTAGCGAGCTCGATCGGGTGGTCGTGTGCGTCACCGATGACGGCGTGGGCATCCCACCGGAGATCAAGGGTCGTATCTTCGATCCGTTCTTCACGACGAAGCCGGTTGGCGAAGGCACCGGGCTGGGCCTCGACATCGTTCGGCGCATCCTGCGCCGGCACGAGGGAGAGATCGACGTGGATTCGAGCCCCGGCCACACGGCGTTCCGCGTGAGTCTTCCGGTGGCACGGTGACGATCTTCTAAACGGGGCTGGGGGCATCGTTCGTCATGATCAGATGCCAGGTGATGGGTGGTGTGGAGCTTCGAGACGACGAGACGGGCGACGTCGATCAACTGCTCTTCGCAGCCGAAGCGGCTCGCCCTCCTCGTGCATTCGCTCGTGGCGAAGGGCGGCGGGTTTCATCGGCGCGCCGGAGAACGTGTCACGCGGGCGGCAGCGCGAGCTCCGCGTACTTGAACCGCGTCGCCACGAGACCGGTCGCGACACCGAGGTCAATGTCGGCGAGCAACAGCCCTTCCTCGCCATACGGCTGATATCCGAGCAACGTCCCATCAGGGTTCGCCACCGCCGACGTGGTCGGCGACCCCGGGCTCGCGTAGTTCACCGTCGCGAAGTAGCACGTGTTCTCCGCCGCACGGCAGAGCACCGCCTTCTCGTGAAACGTGTTCGCGGGCTCCGCGTAGCGCGTCGGGCGGTGACTCCCTGGCTCCGCCTCTTGAAAGTGCGGGTGGAAGACGACCTGCGCACCCCGCCTAACGGCCCAGCGAACCGTCTCGGGGTATCGCCACCCCTCGTGGCAGATCACCACACCGAACGTCAGCGGCCCCGTGGTGAACACGCGGCGGTCGGTGCCGGGCACGTACACGCTGTCCTCCGACGGATCGATCTGCACTTTGTCCTGAAAGCCGGCGACCGTGCCGTCGCGATCGATGACAAGCGCGGTCGCCATGGGCTTGCCGTCAACGATGCGCTCGGTGCCGAGTACGACGGCGACGTTCGCCCGTGCGGCGGCGGCGGCGACGGTGGACCATGCGGCCTCGAGAAAGGCGGCATTCGGCGCCGGCACCGCTTTCGCCGGCGCTCGGTAGCCAGGGACGTAGCATTCCGGAAAGCAGACGATGCTTGCCCGGTCGGCGCCGGCACGTGTGACAGCTTGCTCCGCGAGGAGTACGGACTCCTCCGGCGTGGCGGGGTGCCGGAGGTTGGCGAGTGCGATTCGGATGGTGGCCATGACTGACAATATCGCTCGCCGCTTCTCGTGTCGCACGTGTTCGACGCCGCCCGCGGGACGGCCCTCGACCGGGATGACTGCGATTCCTCGCTCCG
>DASURJ010000352.1:0-6227 GCA_036280115.1 Gemmatimonadaceae bacterium | reverse complement strand
ATAGAGCTTTACGCGGCGAGGGGACGCCGCATATTCCCGGGTGGGGTCGAGCGCGGTTCGTAAGCGCAACGGGGCCGCGTACTTGGCGTGTCGCCTTTTCGGGGCGCGCGTTTAGGCTGCGAGGCTTCGCCGCTTACTGCGCAGCTTGCAGCGTATCGTGACAGTCTACACGGCGTAATACCGCATCACAGATCGCGTGACGTACAATCGGGCCGACCTCGAGTCCATCCACCGATTCAGCGACCACCACCGCGAGCTCCTCGCGCGGAGCGAGCGCGCCGGTTGCTTCTATTGCCGGCGCATGTACGATCCGCGAGAGATCACGGAGTGGATCGACGGCCCACAGTTCGAGAGCGCCGGCGGCGTTACGGCATTGTGCCCGCGTTGCGGCATCGACGCCGTGCTACCGTCCGCGATGCCCGTGCCGCTCACGGCGGAGCTGCTCGCCGAAATGCATTCCCAGTGGTTCCAGCCGCGGCAGGGTGCCATCTCCACCTGCGGTATAACGTACGTTGAAGCTGCCGAGCGCTCGGAGCATCCGGTTCCTTGCCAGCATCCGGTATCGTTCGTTCAGCACCTCGAGCCCGTCTAGTTGGCGCTCGCAGCTTAACTTCAGGCGTTAGCCAGCGTGTCGAGGGTTCAGGAGGACCTATGGGTAGCCACATCACCCCTACGTTGTGGTGCGGACTGATATCGCTGTCGCTGGGAGTGGCCAATCCCGCAGCAGGCCAGGTCGATCAACAACGTGCCGAAGTTTACTTCAAAGAGGCCGTTGTGATCTGTCAACGCGATGGCGGGCGGCTCTGGGGCGTGTCGTTGTGCGGCCCGATAGTGATCGCCGACGCACGGACGGGCACGATCGCCACCAGCCAGCCTCCTCCGGCCGCGGAACGGCCACGCGGGCTCGGGTTCGCCAATGCACCGTTCGAGTGGGGTGGCTCGCGTTGGGTCGCCCTCGTGTGGGACTTCACGGCGTCACTGCCCGATGCGAGCACGCGAGGCGAGTTGATGTTGCACGAGCTTTTTCACCGTATTCAGCCGCAGCTCGGACTGATCACGCCGGGCGGCGCCATACAGAATGCGCATCTGGACACCTTCGAGGGCCGAATCTGGTTGCGTCTCGAGTGGCGGGCGCTGGTGCGCGCGCTCGGTGACTCTGGCGAGGCCCGGACGCGCGCAGTACGCGATGCACTCGCGTTCCGTGCGACCCGCCGCTCGCAGTTTCGTGAGGCCGCCGAGAATGAGCGCCGCGAAGAAATCCGGGAAGGCATCGCGCATTACACCGGCATTGTCGCAACCGCCACATCGCGATCGGAAGCAGTCGCGAGGACGATCGCTCATGTGAAAGGGGCCGAAGGCCACGAGACGTTTCTCCAGCAATCCTATACCACCGGTACGGCGTACGGGGTTCTGCTCGATGATGCGTCGGCGGATTGGAGACGACGGGTGCGCAGCGACTCGGATCTGGGACAGATGCTCATGGCGGCTCTGAACGTCACCCCAGCCCCGGACGCGGCCGAAGCCTCGGCACGCTACGGTGGCGCGGAGATCCGAGCTGCGGAGGAGACACGCGTCGAGCAACGAAGGGTTGTCGTGCGCGAGTTGCAGAGCCGCTTCGTTGATGGTCCCATTCTCCTCGTTCCGTCGGGCGGTGGCGCAACGTTCAACGCGGTCGGGGCCACGCCAATTCCCGGGGCAGGGACAGTGTATGTCCTGCCGTACAACGCCAAGGGTCAGTGGGGTACGCTGGACGCGCCGAAGGGTGTCCTGATCGGCGACGATGGCACGCGGCGCGTGCCAGGCCCGGTGCGCATTGACGGCGCCACCCTCAGCGGCGACGGGTGGGCGGTGACCGTCGCCTCAGGGTGGACCGTGCGCCCCGGGCCTCGGTCTGGCGACTACCAGATCGTTCGCGAGCCGCAGTAGGTGAATCGGAACACCAGCCCAAGAGGTTTCCGTCTTCAAGTGCCGCCACGTGCCGCCGACGTGGAACGCGCACGTCGAGCGGCTGGCTAACGAACGCTGAAGCTGACGAGCGATCTCTTGAGTGCTCGCTCCGCTCGCTCGATTTGACTCGCTCGCACTTTACTGGGCGTTAGGCCTCACATACACTGGTAATGCGACTGACGGCTGTCTTCGAACCCTGGCATCTCGGTGACGGCAACTACCCCGCGTTCCGCGTCGGGGACTCGGCCCGTCTGTCGTTCGAGATTGGCTTGGACGAAATCGAGCCCGCCCCGCCCGGCACCATGCCGAGCGTGGATCAGCGTCAGGACGCCGAGTACGAGTTCGTCGCGGATGTCATTCGACTCTATGCCGAGAGTGATGGCAGCCGCTTCCCGGTGTTGGAGGCCGGCTGGTTCCGGTTCTATATCCCGTTCGGCGCGCCACCGGACCTCGAGGTTGGCGATCGAGTGAGGATCCGCGGCCGGCTGGCGCTCGACCACTACCTGTGGGTCGAGTTCCTGCACCAGTGGGCCGACCCGCCCGACTTGTTCTACGGCTGCCGAGTGGCACGCATCCGTCGCGTGCCGATTCCGGAGCGGTTCGTGAGCCGAACCGAGCGTTCGCTTGTCCACCCCACCACGGTCGCGGCGAGCGAGTACGCGTCGGAAGCGCCGATGGAGCTCCGCGCGGTCACGGAGGAACTCCCGGGACCGGCCTTCTTCCTGCTGGATCTCGATCTTCTGCTGCCGGGCACCGGGCCCGACCGGCCGAGCTTCATCGGTGCGTGAGGCCTAACGTGGCGTTGAAGCTGACAAGAGCGCTGAAGAGCGCGGGCGCTCCGCGCCCGCTCCTGTTGATAGCCCTTGCAGCGTAACTTGGGCGGAATACCGCAACACAGATCGCGTGACGTACAATCGCGCCGACCTCGAGTCCATCCACCGTTCAGCGACCACCACCGCGAGCTCCTCGCCCGGAGCGAACGCGCGGGCTGATTCGATTGTCGATGGACTTTCGACCCGCGCGGGATCACGGAGTGGGCCGGCGGCGGCGTCACCGCGCTATGCCCGCGCTGCGGCATAGACGCGGTGCTCCCTTCGGCGATGCCGGTGCCACTGACGGCGGACCTCCTGGCGGACATGCATTCGCGGTGGTTCTAGCGGCGGCCGGGCGCCATCGCGACCTGCGGTATAACGTCCGTCGAAGCTTCTATGAGTAGTGGTGTGTCAAGCTCCGGACGTGTTAGGCGATGGCAGACTACACGGCCCGGGGGCCGTCGATGACACGGTCCGCTCCGACGGCGCCGCGGGCTCAGACGCTGGCGGCTGCTCGAGACCACGGGAGCTTGGCGGCTCGCGGGTCGACCTCTATCCGTGCCGGCTGAGGCGCGTCCCACGGACGCGCCGCGCCGGACACCAGAGACACACGATACGTGCGGGCGCAGCCCTTCGGCGCGCGGCCCCCTCTGACCGAACGGTGCCCCGCCGGCCACCATCGCCGGGGGAAACCCGCTTCAACGGCGGGCACGACGAACCAGCGGATCGAGTACGGCGCCGGCGTTAGACCTCCAACACGGCGCCCTTCGGGACGATGCCCGTCTCGAGGTAACGCCAGAGCGCAATCAGCAGCTTCCGGGCGACTGCGACGATGCCGATCCGCCGCTGTCGCCCGCCGCCCGCGAAGCGCTCGCGGTACCACCGCTTCATCGCGCTGGTCGGCTGGCGTCGCACCCCAGCTCCACGCCAGCTCGACGGTGAGCGCGCGGATCCGCGCGTTGCCGGCCTTGCTGATCCCCTGTTCGCTCTCCACGTCCCCGCTCACCCGCGTGGTGCCGCAACAAGAGCCGCACGAGCGCGGCCGCGTCGAGGCGATCCGACTTCGCGCGCCGGGCCCGCCGGTTCTCGGTAATGCTGGCCGAGTCGACGACGTGGCTCGCCAGGCCGCGGGCGGTGAGCGCGCGGTGCAGCCAGACCCCGTCCCGCCCGGCCTCGTAGCACGTGACGACGGGGGCGTCGGCGGGCAGGCCGAAGCGGGCCTTCGCCGCCGCGACCTCGGCGTCGAGCTGGGCGAGGTCCCGCGCCGGCATCGTGCACAGCCGCGGGGCGTGCGCGACGCTCGTCGCGAGGGCCAGACGCGGTTGCCGAGATCGAAGGCGAGGTGCAACGTTGGGGTCGGCGCTGCCGAGCGGGTCGCTGCGATAGGCATGTCTCCTCCTGGTGTGAGAGACCAAAGGAGCCCTAACGTGGCGGCCCGTTCGACTGGCCGCCAACCACGCCCATAGTTTCTGCCGAGCGCCGCGGAGCATCCGGTTTCTCGCCCGCATGATGATAGAGGGAGCAGCAACGGACGATGACATGGGCTGGTCTCGCGGTGTAGGGCGACAGGACGACCGTCGCAGGTGGCTCTGGCGACTCCGACTCAACACGCGAGGAGCTAACCCACGCGAAAGTCGGAGGTCAGCCCAGTCATAACTTCTCGGTGGGCACATGCATCGATGGTTGGGACGCACGCGGATTCTCGTAGTGGGCCTCATGATCACGGCGACTGGCTGCGCGCGTCAGAGGCGGAATCACGAGCCGTTTCCCATCGACGGCCTCCGCTTCTTCGCAACGGCTCAGCTGACAGGCTCCGCCGCCGACTCCCTGCTCGTACAAGTCACCGCGCGCAATGACGGCACGGCTCCACGGACACTATCGAGCGGCATCTGCGGTGATCCACTCGTGATCCGCACCTACCACGGTGCGGACTCGCGCGGTCGTCAGGCAACGCCTGCCTGGGACTCCGAGCTCTGGCGCCGGGCGACGGCGCCCCCGAACGAGGTATGCGTGGCGATGGCGGTACTGCAGATGGTGTCGCCGGGGGATTCCGCGCACGTGGGGGCCCTCGCCCTCCCGTTACGCGTGATGTTGGGCGACTCGCTGCCAGCCGGCCGCTACCGGGTGACCGCCCGCCTTAACAGTAGCGGCGGGCGGGCTGGCGAAATCGAGGGCGGCGCAGTCGAGTTCCGCGTGCCGCCCACCTAACGTACGTTGGAGCCGACGAGTGCTCGGAGCATCCGATGTCTCGCCTGCATAGGGTATCGTGACGCCACCATCCCGAGCCCATCGGATCGGGCGCTCGCGACTTAACTAGAGGCGTTTGCGAGCAACGTGACGCGGGATTTCTACGACGGGCTCGCTCCCTACTATCATCTGCTCTATCCGAACTGGGACGCGAGTATCGGCTGTCAGAGTCGCGGGCTCGCCCACGTGCTCGCCGAGTTTGGCGTTCCACCCGGCAGCGACGTTCTTGACGCCGCATGCGGCATCGGCACGCAGGCCCTCGGACTGGCGCAACTCGGCTATCGCATCACGGCGTCGGACCTTTCGCCCGGAGCCGTTGCTCGCGCCCGCGAAGAGTCCGCGGCGCGCGGACTGTCGATCACATTCGCGGTGGCCGATCCTCCGGTCCCTCTCCACCGCCTACGATCGGCGGTTTTCCGCCGTCGTCGCATGTGACAACGCCGTTCCGCATCTCCTCTCCGACGACGAGATTCGAGCGGCCTTCGTCGAATGTCGACGTCTCCTCGAGGCTGCCGGTGTCCTTCTCATCTCAGTTCGGGACTACGCGGCGATCGAGCGCCGTAACCCGGACCATCATTCGTATGGCGCGCGCACGGTCGACGATCATGTGTACAGTGCCGAGCAAATCTGGCATTGGGCCGGCAACCAATACGATCTCACGCTTCGGCTCACCGACCAGCACGGGTCCGAACCCCCGGTCGTCCGCGAGTTTCACAGCCCGCTACTACGCAGTCGAGCTCCCAACCCTGGTGCGCCTCCTGATCGAGGCAGGTTTCGTGTCCGTGGCCCGCCGCGACGAGCACTTCTTCCAGCCTTTGCTCGTCGCAATGAACGCGCCTGCTCGGTGACGTTCGTTGGAGCCGACAAGCGATCTGTGGATGCGGCTCCGCCGCAGTGGTAATACCTCGCCTGCCGCAGAACTTCGGCGTTAGGCTGCGACGACGTCCGTCAGCCGCAATCTCGCAGGGCCCCCCAGGGTCGGTTCGGCTGTCCATTGCCCCTGTGTGGCTCTCGGGTGGCTTCCGGGGTGCGGAGCTCAACCGGGTGGCCGCGCTCGTCGGCGAGCATCAGGCCCTACGCCTCGAGGCGTGGCGTGAGTACTTCGGCGAGTGACTTCGAGCGGCGCCCCGCGCCAGTCATCACGGCGGTCAGGGTGACCGAGGAGGCGGTCCAGTTCGAGCTGAGCGACGGCCGGGCCGTCTCCGCGCCGCTCGCGTGGTC
>DASURJ010000351.1:0-9293 GCA_036280115.1 Gemmatimonadaceae bacterium | reverse complement strand
GAATGCCCACTGTTGTCGAACCGTCATACACTCACTCCGCATCGTCCGCGCAGCTCACCGATCTCACCGGCCGGATCGTGCGCGGAGAAGATGGCGTTGCCGGCCACGAACGTGTCAGCCCCGGCGCGCCAGCAGTCACCGATGGTGTCGCGTGCGATGCCGCCGTCCACTTCCAGCATCGCCCCGCTCCGCGCCGCCTCGAGCAGTGCGCGCGCGCGGCGAACCTTGTCGAGCATTGCGCCGATGAACGTTTGCCCGCCGAAACCTGGATTTACCGTCATGACGAGGAGAAGGTCCAGATCGCCGGCGACTTCGCCCACCATTTCCAGCGGGGTCGACGGATTGAGTGCGACACCCGCCCGGCATCCGAGCTCGCGGATGCGGTAGAGCTGGCGGTGCAGGTGTGGCGCGACCTCGGCGTGAATGGTCAGGCCGTTCGCGCCGGCCCGCGCGAAGTCGTCGAAGTACTTCTCCGGCTGTACCACCATGAGGTGTACGTCGAGCGGCAGTGCGGTGAGTCGCCTCACCGTCTCGATGACCTTCGCGCCGAACGTCAGGTTGGGAACGAAGCAGCCATCCATCACGTCGATGTGAATCAGGTCAGCGCCGCCCGCCTCGCAGCGGGCAATCTCGTCCGCGAGCCGAGAGAAGTCCGCGCTGAGGATCGACGGAGCAATGCGGGCGCGTGAACCGATCATGGGGCGATCGTCACCGAGACGCGAGAGCCCGGAATGGCTCGGCTCCCGGCCGCGGGGGTCTGCGAGATGACCGTGCTCGGGATCGAGGTCGACAACGAATCGACGGTGACGTCACCAACCTGCAAGCCGACCTGTTGCAGCAGAGTGCGCGCGGTCGCATACGCC
The DNA here is from genome assembly GCA_036280115.1 of Gemmatimonadaceae bacterium. Lineage (GTDB taxonomy): Bacteria > Gemmatimonadota > Gemmatimonadetes > Gemmatimonadales > Gemmatimonadaceae > JAJKIV01. The sequence goes on along the minus strand of DASURJ010000351.1, from coordinate 8,430 downwards.
TGGCCGACGATGTCGGGCACCTCGACGGCCGGTGGTCCGCTGCTGACGACGATGTCGACCTTCGTCGAGAGCGACACGCGCTGCCCGCTCGACGGATAGGTCTCGAGCACCGCCCCGCGCGCCGACTGGCTCTCCTGAAAGCGCACCTCGCCGACCTCGAGGCCCGCCTGCTCGATCGCTTCCTGTGCAAGAGCCTGCGTGAGTCCAACGACCGGCGGCACCTCGAGCTGGCGCTGACCGGCGCTGATGTCGAGCACGATCTCGGCCCCGCGCGGCTCGGTGGCGCCGGGCGGCGGTGTCTGGCCGAGCACCGTCATCTTCGGCGCGAGCTCCACGAACCGTTCCTCGCCCGTCTTTGCCTTGAACCCCGCCGCCTCGAGTCGCGTGACGGCGTCGTCGTACATGAGGCCGACGACCTGCGGCACCTTTGCGTCATCGGGGACGATCTCGGGCGGAAAGATGAGGAATGCGACGATGAGATACGCAAGCAGGAAGCCTCCTGCAGCGACCACGGCGTACGGAAAGAGACGGCGCGACGCGGCGCGCCAGTTCACCCGCGCGTCCTCCGGAGCCGAGCCGCGAACGCGCCATCCGTCGCGTGCCGCTGCGGGAGCACGCGCAACCGCCCGGCATCCAGGACTGCCGGAGGTACCGCGCCGTCCGGCGGTGGCTCGAGCACCCACTCGGGGTGCTCGGCGAGGAAGCTCTCGATCTGGGCGTCGTTCTCTTCGGGCTCGAGCGAGCACGTGCTGTAGACGAGCAACCCACCGGGCCGGACCACCGTGGCCGCCGCGCGAATGATCGCGCGCTGCAACGCACCCATCACGGCGAGATCGGACACCTTGAGCCGCCATCGCGCGTCCGGGTGCCGGCGGAACGTCCCGGTGCCCGTGCACGGGACGTCGATCAGCACGGCGTCGACCGGCGCGATCGCCGGCTCGCGCGCGTCGGCCACCAGCGTATGGATGCCGCGTGCCTCGACGCGGCGGACGTTCGTGATCATCCGCGTCAGGCGCGAGTACGACCGGTCCGCGGCGATCACCGTGCCGGCCGTCCGCGACAGCTCCAGCGTCTTTCCGCCCGGGGCGGCGCACAGGTCGGCCACGACGCTACCGGGCTCGATGGCCGCGTAGCTCGTGACCAGCGTCGCTCCAGGATCCTGGACGAAGAAGAGCCCTTGGCGGAACGCTCCCAGCTCGGCGAGCGAGACGTTCCCCGTCACGCGAATGCTGTCCCGCACGAGCGGGACGTCCTCGACGTGAACGCCGGCGCTCTCCAGCATGGCCTCGAGCTGCTCGCGTACCACGCCGAACGGCCGCACGATGATGGGCGCCTCGGCGTTGTTCGCGGCGAGAAGCCGTTCGGTATCCTCCGCCCCCCAGCGTGCGACCCAGCGGGCGACGAGCCATCGCGGGTGCGAGTAGGTGAGCGCGAGCGCGTCGATCGGGTCCGGGCGCGGCGTTCCGGGCTCCGCACCCGGTACGGGCGGGAAGGGAATCGCGTCGCGCTCGCGATCGACGCGGCGCAGCACGGCGTTCACCAGCTTACTCGCCCCGAGCCCGTGACGACGCTTCGCGAGCTCCACCGATTGTGCGATTGCCGCGTAGGGCGGCACGCTACGCATGAACAGCAGCTGATAGACGCCGAGCCGGAGGATGTCGGTGAGGTCGGGGTCCAGGCGCGCGAGGCCGCCGCGCACGCGCTCCGAGAGCGCGGCGTCGAGCCAGGCGCGCCGGCGTAGCATGCCGTAGAGCAGCTCCTGTGTCCAGCGGCGGTCGCGCGCGTCGAGCGACTCGACGCGACGCTCGAACGACGTGTCCAGCAGTTCACCCGCACGAAGGTCCGCGCAGATGTCGGCGGCGGCAACGCGCGCGTCCGTGACGCCACCACGCGCCGCCGTCGCCGAAGCGGTGTGGTGCTCGTTCTCGTCGGTCATGCAACCATCCCCGGCGTAGACGTCACCGCAACAACTTCGCTACCGACCGCCAAGTGCGCCATGCGCGGAAAGATAGTCGATGACGGCTGCCCCGGCATCGCTCGCGTTCCAGACCCCGCGAATGGCGGCAACGCCGTAGGCGCCGGCCGTCTTGAGCGCCGCAACGTGCTCGGGACGAATGCCGCCGATGGCGATCACGGGCACCGCGTGGACCGTGGCGAGCCGCTCGATGAACGCGACGCCCTGTCCTTGCTCGGCGGGGTGGGGCTCGGTCTCGAGTACGTGCCCGGCAACGATCCATTGCGCGCCAGCCTCGACAGCCCGTTCGGCGTCTTCCGGCGAGTGAACGCTGGCGCCGATCGGGAGTGATGGTGCGGCGCGTCGGCCATCCTCCACCGACATCGAGCGAGACGTCAGCTGAACGCCCCGCGCACCGGCCGCGAGGGCGACGTCCGCTCGATCGTTGACGACGAGCCACGCCCCGGTTGCGTTCTGTACCTCCACCAGTTGGCACGCGAGGTCGTACAATGCTCTGCCGCGAAGGCGCTGGACTCGAAGGTGCACGGCCACTCGGTCCGCGCCCGCGTGCATGACGCGCCGGGCACGGGGCACGAAATCCGGCCTCTGCACGATCTCGTCGCTCGTGACGGCGTGCAGGACGGGAACACGCGCCGCATGGGACGCGGTGTCCCGGGCTACCGAGGGGTCAGGCGCCGAATCGGTCGCCGACATGAATCCCCCGACCGCGCGCGAGCTCGGAGACACTGAGACGTCGTTTGCCCGACGGCTGGGCATCGATGATCCGGATGACGCCGTTCCCCGTCGCGACTACCGCCCCGTCGCCGTCGAGCGCGACAACGGTCCCGGGCTCCGCGTTCTGCGCACTCGCGCCCGGGGCGTGCGGCCATGGTCGTGCCCCGTACAGCTTGACCTCCGTTCCGCCCAGTGTCGTGAACGCGCCGGGCTTCGGGTCGAAGGCGCGTATCGCGCAGGCGACGTCGGATGCCGATTGCGTCCAGTCGATGCGCGCGTCCTCTCGCTCGATCTTGGGGGCGTACGTCGCGGCCGCGTCGTCCTGCGGCCGTTCGGTGATCTGTCCGAGGTCGATCAACGAGAGGGCCTCGATCAGCGCCAGCGCGCCGAGCTCGGAGAGGCGAAGCTGCAGCTCGCCGAACGTCTCGTCGTGGAGAATGGGTGTGGCCGTCTGCAGCAGGATCGGCCCGGCGTCGAGCCGTGTCACCATGCGCATGATGGTCACGCCCGTCTCGGTCTGCCCCGAGCGGATGGCGGCCTGAATCGGCGCCGCCCCGCGCCACTGCGGAAGCAGCGACGCGTGGATGTTCAGGGTGCCAAGCAGGGGCGCGTCGATCACCTCGCGTGGCAGGATGTGGCCGTACGCCACGACGATCGAGATGTCCGGCTCGAGCGCGCGGATCTGCTCGAGGAAGTCGGCGCCGCGCGGGCGTTCCGGCTGCAGGATCGTGAGCGATTCTTCCACGGCGATCTGCTTGACGGGCGATGCGACGAGCTCCGATCGCGATCGACCTCGTGGGCGGTCCGGCTGCGTGACAACGCCCACGACCTCGAACCCTTCTCCAAGCAACGCGCGGAGCGGCGGCGCCGCGAACTCCGGCGTCCCCCAGAAGAGGACCTTCATCGCGCCGTCAGAGCGCCTCCTCTCCGTGTCGCCCGGCGATCTCGTCAGGCGGCAGCTTCCGCAGGTTCTCCGGGAAGTCCTTCTTCAAGGACTCCCACTTCGCGAGGGCGGAGCGGCGCTTGAGAAAGCTCAGGTAATCGATGAACAGCTTGCCGTGCAAGTGATCGATCTCGTGCTGCAGGCAGCGCGCGAGCAGGTCGTCTGCGTCGAGCTCGAACGGCTCGCCGTCACGATTCAGGGCGCGGATGGTAACGCGGGCGGCGCGATCGACGTCGCCGAAAACCTCGGGAATCGACAGGCACCCTTCCTCGCCGCGAGCCGAGCCCTCCGAGAGAATGATCTCCGGGTTGACGATGACGATGGGGTTGTTCTCGATGTCGATGACGGCGAGCCGTTCGGTGCGCCCGACTTGCGGCGCCGCGAGCCCGATACCCTTCGCGGCGTGCATGGTCTCGAACATGTCGTCCGTGAGGCGGCGGAGCTCGTCGGTCATGCGTTCGACGGGCGTCGTCTCCTGGCGGAGAATCGGCGAGCCGAGGACGTGGATTTCCAGGAGAGGCAAGGGACGGGACGCTGGGAACCGGGAACGGGAAATAGGGAACCGTAGTTGAGCGCTACTTGCTCGCCTGTTTGCTGGCCGCCGCCGGCGTCGCCGCCGGCTCGGCTGCCGTGAGAACGCGCGCTATCCGGCCGCGCTCGACTATCAGGCGAGACTCGTCGGACTTGATCGTTATGCGGTCATCCATCGTCGCGCTCGGCTTGCCGTCCTTCATCGTTTCGGCGAGGTGTACGACTTTGCCGATGATGCCGCCCGAGGTGACCACCTCATCGCCACGCTTCAGGTTTCGCAGTCGCTCCTCGTGCTGACGACGCTGTCTCTGCTGCGGGCGGATCATCACGAAGTAGAAGATCGCGAAGATCGCGACGACCTGGAACAGGAACGGCAGAAGCGTCGAGCCGCCGCCCGTGGGGGCCTGTGCGACGAGCGCGAAAGCGAAGAATGCGGTCATGGAACCGGTGCGGGGCGTGAGTGGTAGCGCGCGAGCCAGTCGCGGCTCCAGGCCTCGAAGCTACCATCGGCGATCGCGGCACGCGCGCGGCGCATGAGCGCGACCAGGAAATGTACATTATGGAGCGAGACAAGGCGCAGCCCCAGGATCTCGTCGGCAATGAACAGGTGCCGGATGTACGCCCGGGAAAAGCGCGTGCAGGTGGAGCAGTCGCATGTCTCGTCCAGGGGCCGCGGATCCGTACGAAGCTCGGCCCGCCGCACGTTGACGCGCCCGTCGCTCGTGAACGCGGTCCCGTTGCGCCCCATCCGCGTCGGGGCGACGCAATCGAACAGGTCCACCCCGCGCCGAACGCCCTCTACCAGGTCCTCGGGGAAGCCGACGCCCATGAGGTACCGTGGCCGTTCGGCAGGCAGCTCTTCGTTCACCACATCGAGCATGGCGTACATGTCGGGCTTCGCCTCGCCCACGGAGAGTCCACCGATGCCGTAGCCGGCCCAGTCGCCGAGCGAGCGGATCGCCTGTGCCGTTTCGCGGCGCAGGTTCGCGTGGATGCCGCCCTGGAGGATGGGAAAGAGAGCCTGAGCTAAGCCGGGATTGGAACGATGGGGAACCGGGAACCGGGATCCGGGGACCGGAGCTGAGCCCGGAGTGGATTGCGTCTCCGGCTCCGACCTCCGGTTCCTGGGTCCCGGTTCGCCGTTTTCAGTCGACAGACGATCGAATTCGGCCTTACACCGGACCAGCCAGCGAATACTCCGCTCACTCGCATCCCGTGCCGCCGCCTCGTCCGACTGCCCGGGGATCACGTGATCGAACTGCATGATCACGTCAGCACCCAGGTTGCGTTCGATGCGCATCACCGACTCGGGTGTGAAACGATGACGCGAACCGTCGATGTGGCTGCGAAAGGACACGCCGTCCTCATCGACCGTGCGAAGCGACTCGAGTGAGAATACCTGAAACCCGCCGGAGTCCGTGAGCATGGGGCCGCTCCACCCCATGAACCGGTGCACGCCACCGAGGTCGCGCACGATCTCGTCGCCCGGGCGGAGGTGGAGATGATACGCGTTCGCGAGCACCATCTGGCATCCCATTGCCGCGAGCTCACTCGGATCCAACGCCTTCACTGTCGCGAGCGTCCCCACGGCCATGAAGGCGGGAGTCTCCACCGGACCGTGCGGCGTGGTGAAGAGGCCGGCGCGCGCCGCGCTGGCCGCACCGACTCGCTCGAACGTGAAGCTCACGGCGCGGAGCTCAGCGCGGAGCTCACGGCGCGGAGCGAGCGGCCGGACAGCTCAAAGGCCGATTACCTCGAGCGACGCTCCCGTGGAGTCCGCGGCGCAGTTGTACCCGAGACGAAGGCGGCGAGTCGCGGTGGGCCGTCCGACCGCGCGCAACGAATCGACCTTGAGCTGGGCCGCGACCGTCCCGAATACGCCGTCCAGTACCTCGTCACCGGTGGACGACATGAGCTCCGCGCGCGTGACCGCGCCCGAGGTGTCGGTGAGAATCGTTATGCGCACGTCGCCACGCTCCGGCTTCTGTGCGGCACGCCGCTCGGGGCACTGAACGCGGACGTACTGCGAGAGCATCTGCGTCGCGCCAGCGGTGTCGAAGCGCGGGTTGTTCGCGTTCGGAACGTAGTAGCGCGTCACCGTGGACACGCATGCGGCGAGAAGCACGCTACAGGACCACCATCGCATCGCCATAGGAGTAGAACCGGTAATCTGCCTCGAGCGCCTCGCGGTATGCGCGCATCGTGAGGTCGTACCCGGCGAATGCGGCAACGAGCATGATCAGCGTGGAGCGCGGAAGATGAAAGTTCGTGATGAGTTTGTCCACGCCACGAAAGCGATACGGCGGGCGGATGAAGATGCGCGTCTCGCCGCTCGTCGGCACGAACGTCCCGTCGTCTCGGACCGAGCTCTCGAGGGTGCGAACGGACGTCGTCCCCACCGCCCAGATGCGCCCGCCGCGCGCGCGCGTCTCGTTGAGCGTGCGCGCGGCCGCGTCATCGAGCCTGAACCACTCCTCGTGCATCACGTGATCCGCGGGATCGTCGGTCTCGACGGGTTTGAACGTTCCGGCGCCAACGTGCAGTACGAGGTCAGCGCGTGACACCCCGCTGTCGGCGAGGCCCGCGAGCAGCTCTGGCGTGAAGTGGAGCCCGGCGGTCGGAGCCGCGACCGACCCCGGTTCGCGCGCGTACACGGTCTGATATCGCTCCACGTCGGCGGGCGCGTCGGAGCGCGCAATGTATGGCGGGAGCGGGACGTGCCCGAACCGCTCGATCGCGTCGTCGATCGCGAGCGGCGATCGCAACTGCACCACGCGAGATCTGCGCTCGGTCACCTCGAGCACATCGACGTCGAGCTCCGGCGTGATGCGGACTCGGCGGCCCGCCTTGAGCTTGCCGCCGGGATGGACGAGCGCCTCGAACCGGTCGCCGTCGAGGCGCTTGAGCAGGAATACTTCGGCAGGAGCGCCCGATTCTCGGGTGCCGAGAAGCCTCGCCCTCAACACTCGCGTGGTGTTGAGGGCGATGGTGTCACCCGGCGCGATCAGGCTCAGAATGTCCGCGAACCGCGCATGCGCGATGACTCCCGTTTCACGATCGGCCACCAGCAGACGGCTCTGGTCACGCCGTTCGGCTGGCGCCTGCGCGATGCGCCCGGGCGGAAGATCGAAATCGTAGTCAGCCGTCCGCGAGCCGACCTCACCCGGCAAGCATCACCCCTCGAAAAGCGTTCCCTGACCGTGCTGCGCGGGAGGAGTATACCCGAAATGCCGGTAGGCCGTTGGCGTCGCGAGCCGGCCGCGGGGCGTCCGCTGCAGGAACCCGTTCTGCACGAGGAACGGCTCGTACACCTCCTCGATCGTGCTCGCGTCTTCGCCCACTGCCGCGGCGATCGTGTTGATGCCGACCGGGCCTCCCTCGAACTTCTCGATGATGGACTTGAGGATGCGTGCGTCCATGTCGTCGAGCCCGAACTGGTCCACGTCGAGCAGTTGCAGCGCCTCGTTCGCGATGTCGCGCGTGATGGTGCCGTTGCCCTTCACCTGCGCATAGTCGCGAACGCGTCGCAGAAGGCGATTCGCGATCCGCGGCGTACCGCGCGATCGGCGCGAGATCTCGGACGCCCCCTCCGGAACGATCGCGACCTTGAGTACCTCCGCGGTGCGGTGAACGATGAGCTCGAGGTCCTCGGACGGGTAGTAGTTGAGCCGCTGCTCGATGCCGAACCGTGCACGCATCGGCGGTGTGAGCATCCCGAGCCGCGTCGTTGCGCCAATGAGTGTGAACTTCTCGATCGGCATGGTGATGGTCTGCGCCTTGGGTCCCTCGGAAAGGCGGATGTCGATCTTGTAGTCCTCCATGGCGGGGTAGAGGAACTCCTCGATCACGGGACGCAGGCGGTGGATCTCGTCGATGAAGAGGATGTCGCCGGCGCGCATGTTCGTCAGCGTGCCGACGAGGTCGCCGGGCTTCTCGAGTGCGGGACCCGAGGTGGTCCGGATGTTCACGCCCAGCTCGCGGGCGATGAGCTCGGCGAGCGTCGTCTTTCCGAGGCCGGGCGGGCCGAAGAACAGCGTGTGGTCCAGCGGCTCGCGCCGACTGAGCGCGGCATCGATGTAGATGCGAAGGCTGTCCTTCACCTTCTGTTGCCCGATGAACTCGGCCAGGCGCTGTGGGCGGAGGCCCGGCTCGACCTGCTCTTCGCCCTCGAGCGCTTCGGGCGTCGTGATCTCGGTGCGGGGGGTCACGTGTGCTCGCTCGACGCTCAACGGTTCGCCAGCGCTTTTCGGATCAGCTCTTCCGCGGT
>DASURJ010000350.1:0-3489 GCA_036280115.1 Gemmatimonadaceae bacterium | reverse complement strand
CGTCGACGTAGGTCGAGTTATCCGTCCACGTCACGCGGACACTCGAGCGGCGCCTGTCTAGAACCTGTACGACCGCAGCGGACACATCCGTCGGCGCCGGCATTGTGTAATCGACGGCGAGCGTCGGGTCCAAGAACGGGTCGATAGGCGCCGTCGGTGCGGTTGCATCCGGCGAACAGGCCGCGAGCAGCACCAGGGGAAAGAGCATTTTTCGCATTGCGGGGGGGCTCCTCGATGGGGTGTTGCGTGGTCGCTGCGGCGCGTCCGCGCGTGGCACCAGTGTGCGCGATGTCGGTGCGGAATTCCGTAGCGTCCGTCGCGGCGGCTTTGTGCGCGTCGGTCGCCACGCTTTGTGCGCTGAAGCTGCGAGTAACGCACGCCGCGGTCGTGGCGTGAACTACCGCACGTCTGGACCGCGTGCAGGCGCTGACTGGCGGCATTTCTGTCCGACTCGGTGCGGAGGCCACGAGGATTGCTCCGAAACGAGCGAGGGCCCTCCGCCATGGAGGGCCCTCGCTCATTCTCGGCGACGCGCAGCGTTAGGCACGCATCCGCGCTACGCGAGCGATACCCCTACCGCTTCGCGCGGGCCAGTTCGGCCTCGATCGCCTTCGCGACGACGTCAAAGCCGACCGCGCCACCCTCGACCTCCACACCGTTCACGAACAGGGCCGGTGTGCCCGTCACCCCCGCGCGGCCGCCGTCCTTGATGTCGTTCTGCACACGCTCGGTGTATTTCCCGGTGTCGAGGCAACTGTCGAACTTCTTGCGGTCCAGCCCGAGACGCCCTGCCTTCTCCTTCAACTCGCTGACCGATAGCCGGCCCTGCTCCTGGAACATCGTATCGTGCATCTCCCAGAACTTCTTCTGGTCGTGAGCGCAGAGCGACGCTTCAGCCGCCTTGAACGCGTTCGGATGGAGGCTGGGAATCGGGTACTGCCGGTAAACGACACGCAATTGATTGCCAAACTTCTCGGACAGTTGCTTGAGGGTCGGGTGAAAACGCCCGCAGAACGGACAGTCGAAGTCGGAAAACTCGACCAACGTGACGGGGGCATTGTCCGGGCCTAACGACGGCGCACCCTCGTTATCGAGAGGCACCCGGTACGGCTCGAGGAGCACCGTGACTCTGCGCTCCTCGTTCAGGCGCTGCTGGAGCTTTTCCATCGCCTCCTTGCGGCGCTCGTTCCGCAGCAACTCGGCGATCTGCGGGCGAACCTGCTCCAGGGTGCGGCCACGCACGCGATTGATGTTCGCCGAATACCACGAGGAGATATCGAGATCGGTCGGCTCGAGCGGGCCGCCCAGCTCGGCCGCGACCAGTTGGTCCACCGTTTTCCCCTGCTTCTTCGCCTCCTCCATCAACACGCGATCGCGCAGGATCTCGGTGAGCGTGTTGTTGATGAGGGTGTACTGACTCTGACGGAACCGAGCTTCCATCTGATCGAGGTTGTCCCCCACGCGCGCACGGACATCCGCCAGAGTCACCTGTTCGTTGCCAATCGTCGCGAGCACGTTCGGAATTTCGCTCGACGCCGACGGGGGCGGCGCGCTGACCGCGGGCGCCGCATTCGCTTTCTGGTCAGAGCAACCGGATGCGATCACGGACGCCGCCAGTACGACGACCAGCGCCGACCCACGCGAGCGCGCCAAAGCGGCTCCAAGATTCACGAACTTGCTTGCGTTCTGCGATTGCATCGTATCGTCCTGGTAGTGGCTCATGTGATCGCGCGTGACCGCCACGAGATCCCAAGCGCGAGCCCGCGCGATACGCCGCCGCGGGAATCAATACACCGTCTGCCTAACGCCTGCTACGGGAACTGGAGTGACATCCCGCCTGCTGCCAGCGAATCCGGGTTGACGACGCATCGCGTGGGATCCTCGGCGAACAAGGGGATGGTCGATGTCTCGCCGCGCCCCGGGGGTGGTGCGTTTGGATCGCACGTCACCGCTGGCGCGATCATCGATCGTGCGGGCCGCAACATCCGTCTCAGGGTTACGTCCACCGGAGTGTGCTGCGCGGACCACTCCGCGTAACCGATCCAATCGGGCACGAGGCTCGCCGCCGGCCGCGCGTCGGATTGAATGAACAGCGAAGGTCCATCCTGCACGCGACTGCGCTCTCGACTGGTGGTCATCGAACGGTTGCCGACCGAGCTCGGTGCCGCGTCCAAATCCTGATTCGCGCACGCGGAGAGCACCGGACACAGACCCAGCGCGACGAACGTCGCGGCGCGCACCACGCGGGTGAGCTTCGCATACGGTCGCAGCACTGGATGACCGATGTCGGATGTCATTTGCGCTCGAGAAGCGTGTTCGAACCTGGACACGTCATCGACTCAACAATGCAGGACAGCACCGCGAAACGCCAACGAAGATTCTGGAAACCGAGGGCAGCGTGGCGCTACCCCGTTGCCAGCCCCTCATGTGGCGAAGCGGGAGGACCCGGCTACCGCCGGGCCCTCCGCGCTCTCGATCATGTTGCTAGCTCCCCTGCTTCAGGGGCACAGCGTGTTGTTGTTGTAATCATCCAGCTTCCCAGCGATCTCGTTGGCGTCCGAGATCTGGTCAGCCGTCATCTTGTTCTTGTACGCTCCTGTCCCGTTGAAGTCGATGGCCGCGAGCAACGCCTGCCCGTCCGCGATGGCCTCGTCGGCCTCCTGACAGGACGCCGCTCCCGCCACGATGTTCAGCTTCGCGGCGAGTAGCTGAGCGGCCATGTTGTAGGCCGGGTCGCTCGCCATCTTCTTGTTGCCGGCGTTGACCGTCGACTTGTTGAGGATCGCTACCGCTTCGGCGCAGGTGTCGACCACGAGGTCGCCGATCAGGATGCTTCCGCCCGCCAGGGCGAGGGTCTGGTCGAGGACTGGGGCCTGCTTGCCGCTCGACTTCGAGCACGATGCCCAGTTCTTCCAGAATCCGATCGTGCGGGCGTCACCACCCGGTGGCGGCGTGTTATTGATGTTGAACACCTTCGTCTCGCCGGCACCCGGTGTGAACGGCGCGCAGATCGTGCTGTTGTCGCCGTCGGGCTCGGTTTGAATGGTGAAGGCGCCGGGCTCATTCTCGATCGTCGAATTCCACCCAGGCATCACGACCTCGCAAATCTGGTACGTGTTGCCCGGCGTGAGGAACGTCGTGAAGTTGAGCGTTCCGCCGTTGGTGGAGTTGGCGACCAACGTCTCGAGTGTCGTGCCAGATTCCGTCGCGCTCGCCCCCGTCCTCAGCGTGAACGTGAACGTCTCGGTGCCGGTGATCGCGCCACCATTGAACGTCTTGATCACCTGGACCTTCGCCAACTTCGTGTTGGTGAACGTGCACGTCACGTCCTGTCCGGCTGTCAAGGCGACCGACACGCCGGTGTTGCTGTTGATCGACGTGAAGGTCTTGGCCGTCGCCGTCCCCGTGAGCACGCAGGCGCGGTTCGTGAGCGCCCAGCCCGAGGGCACCGTCTCCGTCGCCGTGTAGGTCCCCGGCGCGAGGAAGCCG
>DASURJ010000349.1:0-2640 GCA_036280115.1 Gemmatimonadaceae bacterium | reverse complement strand
CGATGCAGCCGCCAAGATTGTTGCCAGCGCGAACGTCAAGCCGAATCAACGGCACGCGTACCTGACGCTGGGAGGTTGCGGCGCGGTGGGTGCGAACGCGTTCGCGACCGGAATCGCGAAGCTGGCAAGTGTTACCGACACGGTCAGACTGGACGATTTCATGAGTGCAGCGGACAACTGGGGTGACGCCTCGGTATACAACGCCGCCGCTCATCTCGCGAACAACACGAGCGCCACGCCACAGGCGCGGGTGTTCGCAATCCGCCATCTCATCGGCCTAGTCAACAGGTACACTCGTTTTGGTTATGGTGGGCTCGTCGCCGCCGCGGACACGACGCTTGCAGACGGCACCCGGATGGTTTCGACGGGCTGCGAGGGCGGGTTCACTTCGGCGCCGTCCGGGACCATAGTCGCCACGCCGTTACCTTCGAATGCGGCAGACCAGATCCGCGCGACACTTGCCGGGCTCGTGGCCAACCAATCCGCGCCGAAACAAGTCCGGGCCGCCGCGGCATGTCTCGTGGAGTGACCCCGACGGTCGATTCGCAAAATACCCCTACCGAGCGCCACGCTTCGCCAACCCTGACTGTTAGTCATGGCCGTCGTGGTCATCTTGTGCCTCCGCGACAGCCTCCCAGCCCTCGTGCAGCATCAGCGGGATCATCGCCAGGGCCGCTACCGCGTCCGCCCACCACCAGCCGACCCACGTATTCAGCCCGACGCCCAACAGCAGGGCGAGCGACAGGTACGCGCAGACGAACGTCTCCGTGGAATCAGCGACCAGCGCGGCGCTGTTCAGCCGCTTGCCGGTCCGCCGCTTCGCCCAACCCAGGACCGGCATCACCACCAGGGAGACGGCGGCCAGGACGATACCGACCGTCGTCGCCTCCGGCGCCTCACGCCGCACCAGCGCCGTCACCGCCTCGTACCCGACATACGCCGCCAGCAGGAAGAAGCTGGCCCCGACCAACCACAGCGCGCGGCGTTCGCTGTCCTCGGCGCGGTGGGCGTCGGCGCCGCGCTGTTCGATGCGAAGGCGGCGGTACAGGACGACGCCGGACACGCTTTCGATGACGCTGTCCACTCCGAACCCGACCAGGGCGATGCTGCCGGCCAGCCTCCCGGCCGTGATCGCGATGATCGCCTCCACGACATTCCAGGCGACGGTGAACACCTCCAGGGCCACGCCGCGGCGCAACAGCAGCGCGCGGTCCAACGGCGGCGCCGTCATCGGGCGGGGCCGAACCGCCGCCGCTCGCCCAGAACGCCGATGTGCACGTACGGCCGGCTGCGCGACTGGAACGGAGACACAGTGAGAAGAAGGCGGGTGCCGACGTTAGGCGCGTGGCTCGCCAAACGTCGGCGGTGATTTAGAGGCCGCAACCAACTGCTCCCAGTCCGCGGCAGGCACGGCCTGAGCGTGTTCTAGAAACCGGTCCGCTGGCGAAATGGTCCTCCGTCCGCCCTTACCAGGCATTCGTCGACGAACTGCGTCAGGGCGCGCAGCTCCCAGCCCCCGCACCGAAAGGCGACGTACCCGTCCGGCCTGATCAGATACTGGGCAGCGTCGTCAACGCCAAGCAGCGCGAGTACCGTGCCGTCGGTGTCGACGAGTGAGCCCGGCCCCCCGCGCGTCGAGAGCACACGAACGTCGATCAGTCGCCCATATCGCTCCGCCACGCGTCTCGTTTCCGCGATCACGTCTTCCGGAGGCTGGAGTCGCCCGCAGAGGAGCACCGTGAAGCGCGGCGCGACCGCCGCGCGTTGGAGAAAGGTCTCCGCCCCGTCGATCGTTAGGCGCGCGTCCGGGAGGCGATCTCCCGCGCGCGGGCCGCGACGAAGCCGCGGCTCGCCCTCTCGCACCGCCGGGCTCTTTCGATACCGAATGGCGAGCTCCGAGACGAAGCGGAAGGCCGCGGTGCGCAGCCACCCGCCACCGATGACGCGCGGCACGACGCGCGGCACCACCACTTCACGCGCCCACGTCGCGACGGGTCCGCCGGATATCACGCGCGTGAACGTCGCGAACAGCCGGTCGGTATAGCGGAGGAGGAATCGCCCCACCGGCCATCGTTCGGCCTCGTACGAGTCGAGCAGCCGCTCGGGCGCGGGGCTCCGCGATGCGAGGGCGAGCTTCCACCCGAGATTCCAGGCGTCCTGGATGCCGGTGTTCATTCCCTGTGCGCCCACTGGACTGTGGATGTGGGCGGCGTCGCCGGCCAGAAATACCCGCCCGCGCCGGTAATGCTCGACCTGGCGGTGATGCAGGTGGAAGTGCGTGAGCCACGCCGGGTCGCGCACCGTGACCGTGCCCGATGTCGGTGGCGCCACGATCTCCTGCAACTCCTCGAGCGTGAGTGGCGCAGCGGACGGGGCATCGGGCGGCTGCTCCTCACGCGAACGCTGGCGCCCCGTCGCCGTTCGCATCGCGATCACGCGCCACGTCCGCGGCGTGCCGAGCGGAAAGAACATCGCCACGCCGCCAGCGCCGGTGAACGCGTTGATCGCACCACCGGCCAGGGGCCCGTCCGCTTCGACGTCGCCGAGAACGAAGTCCTGCGGGTAGGTGCCGCCCGCGAACGAGAACCCCGCGTTCTTGCGAACGGTACTGTGCGCGCCATCGCAGCCCACGAGATACCT
>DASURJ010000348.1:0-15299 GCA_036280115.1 Gemmatimonadaceae bacterium | reverse complement strand
GCCCCACGATCGCCTCGGGCAAGGGCCGATTGATCCGCCACGCGATGAGTACGGCGACGATCGTGATCGCAATGCCCGGAATGTTGCTGAACCCGGCGAGCAGTGGCGCAGCGGTCGCGAGCAGGAGCAGCGCCGCAAGGTGGGCCGGCGCTGGGCGCGTCGGGATTGGCGTCGCGGTGTGAGATGACGGTACCGTGAACGTCGCGTGGGTCGCCGGTGCAGCCGCGGTCGCGGACGTGACACTCGCCAACGCCGTCGTCGGAGCGCGGTCACCGAACCCCGACGTCACGAACGGCACGTACGTGCTCGCGATCGCGGCGTAGGTGAGAGAGGCCGCGAGCCACTGGTACCGCCGTCCGCCACGCCCGCCGGACCCGATTCGCACGGCCCTGCCGATGAGGAAGCCCGCCAGGATCATCGCGGGCGCGACGTCGTAGCCGGTGACCGCACTCGAGCCGAAATAGATCGCCGCCGCGACGACAGCCGCCGCAAGGCCGAAACCCAGTGCGCGCGCGAAACCGCCGGTGCCTGGCACGGCGATGGTCGTCGCGATCCGCGACTGGCATGTGCCGCAGATCACCTTCCCGTCCCATTCGTAGTAGGTGTCCACAATGCGTGCGCGGCACTCCGCGCACGGCGCCGTTCCGACGGGCGTGACCGCTTGCACGACGTCGAATCGCGGGACGTCTCCGGGGGTGATCGCACCAGCGCGTGACAAGGCGGGAATCGGGGATCGGGAATCGGGAATCAGGAATCGACGCGCACCAATACGCTCGACGGGGCGAGGTCTACGTCGAGGTCGCCTACAGGTCTGACGAGCAAGTCCGCACCGCGGACACGCCTGTGTACCTGGTGCCGTGACCGGGGCCTCAGTTCTCCCGCGTGCCGCGCGCGATGACCCGGTTGAACGCGAGGACGTCGAATCCCGAGGCACGGGCGCCGGACTCCTCGAACCGGATGACGCCCTCGGCTTCCATGCCGAATGGCTTCCCGTCCCGGTAGAACGCGAGACGGAACTGGCGGTCGCGGCGGTCGCGGCGGTCCGGCACGAGGTCGAACGTCGGGTCGTACCCCCACAGGGCAGGCGTGGCACGGGCACGCAGATGCCCCGCCGAATCGGTCACCGTGAGCGTCATCGCCGGAATCCCACCATCCTCGGCGTTAGGCACGACGCGGTACGTGCCCACATACCTCGCACGCTCCGCGTCCGCGATCGTCGGCACGCGCGACGCCTCGACCGTGATCCGCATCGGCACGATCGTCGTCGCCCAGTGCAGGTCGAGCGTCGCGCCGTCGCGCGTCACGACGGGGAAGTAGAACGCGAGCGTCTCCATGTGCGCGCCCGTCGTGGGCTTCACCGCGAACCGCACCTGCTCGTCATCCTCGCTCGGCGGACGCGTGTGAAAGCGCCTCGCGTCGCGGCTCAACGTCACGATCCATTCGCCGGCGCCGGGGATCATCCACACCGAGTACTTCCCCTTGGGCAGCGGATTGCCGTTGATGTGGACGTCCTTGTCCACCTCGATCGTCGTCGCCCAGTTCGCGCCGGGCGTCCACGGCCGGCCGTACCGAACGACATCGGGGAAGGGCGTGCGTCCCCGCGCGACGGGGCGCGAGTACTCGACGGTGATGGTCGTCCCGTCGACGGTCTGGCTGACGCTGCCCTTTTCGCTCGCCATCACCTGTGCCGACGCGATCGACGGAACGAGGAGAGTCCACGCCGCGGCGACCATCGCTCGGCGCAGCGTCTTATGGCGACGACCGGTCACCCGAACTTCGCGTCGATCGCGGCTCGGATCTCGTTCAGCGATTTCCCCTGCTTGTGCAGGCGATACGCCAGCCGCGCCTCGCCCTGGCAGACCTCGCAATGCCCGGCCATTCCGTCGCCCTCGTAGCAGGAGAGCAGGGAGTAGTTCCCCTCGAGCTCCGCGCAGCCGCAGCGGCACCGGATGCCGTCCACGACGTGCGGGATCTGGCGCACCAGGTCGAACACCGGCGCGGCATCGGCATGTTCGTCGCCGAGCTGCTTACGAGTGAGGACTTTGGCGGCGGTGATCCCAGGCCGGGGAGTGGGGTGATCGCTGAGGGCCACTGCGCGAGCCACGTCGCGCCGCGCGAGAATCGACGTGGCAACGAGGAGCGCCGGGAGCGATGCGACGAACTGGCGGCGGGTCTGCATGAGTGGATTCTGAGCGCGGGACGGATCGGCGACAAGGTCCCTACACATTGCGTGCAACTCACTTACAACTCGTTCTCCGGACGCCGCTTCGCGAGACCTACGGTGTCAGCGGCTCCGCCCGCCTCGATGGTCCGCGGGCCACGCGGCGCGTGATCCCGGGCAGATTCCGGTGGCCCCTGAGCGAGAAGTCCAAGAATGAGGTCTGACGATGAGACTGGATTTCACACAGCCTACCTTGCGGGTGTCAGCCGGCGGATCGGCGTCCAGAAGAGGGGAAACGGATGAGGGATGAAGGGATGAGCGACATCATCCCACGTAGGTCAAAACTCCGCCCGCCGGAACGTGACTGAAGGGGGAACGGCTCCCCGGGATGGCACTCGCCCCGGGAGCAGTTCCCCCTCGCTTCACGGCTCCGGAGAGCGGGCGCGTCCCGGACGCGGAGCGATCCCCCTCATCTTCTCATCCCCTCATCCGTCCGCCCCCCTCCGTTCTGGATGCCGAAGCGGCGCGGCCTCGCGCGACGCGGCGTCGGTGCAAAGCCGTCATCCGGCCGTTTCGGCCGTTTCCGCCTCATCGCCGTTCCGACCGGCCCGCGCGCGCCGTGCCGTACGCCGAGGTGGTCTTTGCTGATAGCTGGGAGCTCCGAGCTGGAAGGCTCCTGACAGCGGCTGGCAGCTGGCTGCCAAGGCTCACAGCGAGAGCTCGCAGCCCAGCCAGGCAGCCTGCACGCAAGCAAGGAGCTCGACGTAGCACCACCGGAACGCTATCGAATCGGGCAGATCCTACTCCCGACCCTCGAGAATCCCGAGCACCGCTTCGTTCCAGCCCGCAGGGCCGTGAGCACGCGTCCGGCGCGCTCTGGGAACGAGTGACATCAACTCCTCCACCCGCGGCGATGCGATGGTCACCGGGATATCCACTTCCGCGAGGAAGGTGGCGTCGTTAGGCGCATCGCCGAGGCCCACGGTCGTCACGGCACCGAGGTGGCGGCGGTAGAGGGTCGCAAGGAACCGCACCGCCGCAGCTTTGTCGCTCGCGCCCATGATGTGATGGAACCGCCCGCCGGCGGTCCAGCGCTTGCCCTCACGCTCGATCGCCGCCCGAAGCTCGTCCGCGCGGGGCGCGTCCAGGATCTCGAACGGCTCATCGAACTCCCGCTGCCGAGCGAGGCGCGCGTCGGCGAGCGACAACCCGGTCGCGCCGGCCACGTCCGCGTCGGTCATGGTCGCAAAGCCGCGGACCGCGACGCCGGACGCGCGGGACGCGCGGCCGAGCGCGGCCACCAGATCCGCGTACGGGTCGCCGATGGCAATGACGTCGAGATCATCACGCCGCTCGGCGCCGCTCAGCGGGAAGGGAAAGTACCCTGCGGGAATGAACACGGCCCCGCCGTTCTCGCTGATGAACGGGTGCGCGTTGCCGAGGGCGTGACGGAGCGGCGCGATCTCCGCGCGCGTCTTGCTCGTGCAGAGGACGAGCGGCACCTGGTCGACCCGCAACCGCTCGAGTGCCGGACGCGCGGCGTCGAACGAATACGTGTCGTGGTCCAGCAGCGTGCCGTCGAGGTCCGAGAAGACGACCAGTGACGCGAGATCCATTGAGCCTGTGAAGCCGAAGGACGGGACGTTCAATTTAGATTGCCCGCCATGACGGAATCGACGGATATGCCGGCACCTCGGCGGAAACGCGAGGCGGTGCCGGAGTGACCTCGGCGTCCCTCGCTGGTCTCGTTGCGACGGTCTGCACGGTGCTGGTGTCAGCGGACGCTCACGGCCAGGCGCTTGGCTGGAGCGGCACGGTCGAAGCGAGCGGCAACGTGCTGTTCGGGAACACGCGCGATCGCCTCGTCGCGGGCCGCCTGCAGTTGGGCCGAGCGGACTCTACGCTCGAGGTGAGAAGCGACCTCCGGCTGACGTACGCTCAGGGTGAGAACGACGCCGGAAGACGGCGGGTGAAAGGTCGCACCTCATTCGCCTCTCTGGGCCTCGACCTTCACCCCTTTCGACGATACAGCCCGTTCTGGTTCGGCTCCGTGGAGTCGAGTCTGCAGCAGCGAATCGCGCGCCGGTACTCCACTGGTGCGGGTGGCAAGGTGACGTTCCACCAGCGTGACGAGAACGAGTTGAGCGCCAGTCTGGCGCTCCTGGGCGAGCGCACCCGACCGCGCCGCGCACCAGACGCGCCGCCGGAGGCCGACCCCGATTGGGAGGAGTGGCGCACGCGGTGGTCGCTAAGGCCGCGCGTGCGCTGGCGCCTCGCGGAGACCGTGAAGTTGAGCCACGTCACCTTCTACCAGCCGGCGGTGGCTCGGATGAGTGAGTTCACCATCAACTCGACGACGAGCCTCGCGGTCGATCTGACGTCGAGTATCGCGCTGACCGTGACGCTGCACGACACGTACGACAGTGAAGCCCGTGCCCGTGGCGCGCGTGTGAACAACGACGGGCAGCTGCTCTTCGGTCTTCGAGCCGGGTTCTAGCGGTCGGCTCCCGCGTCGGGAGAGATGAGCCCGTGCCCCAAAGCGTACTCCGGAAGCAGCGAGATCGGCAGGCGCCCGGTCGTGGGTCGAACACCGAGGATCGCGCGAGCGGCAGCACGCTGTGCCGCGGGGATTCCGCTCCACGCGACAATCACCGTGCTCGCGGACGGGACGCTCGCCGTCATGTATGGACTGCCGAACGCGACGTGCACGACCGGCGTGCGCTGAGCAATGCGCTCGGCCGACGCCATGACAGCGTCGGGAATGCGGAGCGTTCCGCGCCACGGTACGGGCTGACTGTACGACGACAGGATCACAAGTGGCGGGGACGGCAGCTCAGCCCAGGTCCGGAACAGCGAGTCGGTCATCGCGGTGGCTGTGCGCGCGGACAGCGTTAGGCGCTCCACGCGAGCCCCGGCCGCCCGAAGCGTCGCCTCGAAGGCCTCACTCGCGCCGCCCGGGACGCTCACCCCTCCAGCGTACGTCAAGGATACGATCGGTGCGTCGAAGCGCGCCGGGAGCAGACCCGGCGCATCGCGAAGCAGCGTGATCGACCGCGCCGAAATCGAATCGGCGAGCACGTGGGCCGCGAGCAGCGACGAATCGGCCGGCGCCGAGGCGAGCGTGGGGCGAGCTCCCATGAGCCCCACGCGCGCCTTCGCGCGCAGGATGCGGCGCGCCGACGCGTCGAGGCGAGAGCGAGTGATCTCGCCGCGCGACACGCCCTCCACGATCGCGTCGATCGCGGCGTCGGGATCTTTCGGCTGCAGCAGGATGTCCGCCCCGGCACGCACCGCCCGCAACGCGATCTCCGACATTTCGCGACCGCTGGCGACACCCGCCATGTTGAGTGCGTCGGTCATCACGAGGCCGTCGAAACCCAACTCTCCACGCAGCACGGTCGTCGTCACCGCGCGCGATAGCGAAGCGGGCGTGCCGGCGGCGTCAAGCGCGGGCGCCGCGATGTGTCCGACCATGATCCCGCCGACTCCGGCCTCGATTGCGGAGCGGAACGGAACCAGCTCCACCGAATCGAGCCGTGCACGTGGCGCGGCGATCGTGGGGAGCTCGAGATGCGAATCCTGCTCCGTGTCGCCGTGTCCCGGAAAGTGTTTGGCCACGGCCACGAGCCCGCCATCCTGAAGCCCGCGCACCACGGCTGCGCCGAACCGCGCAACGATGTGCGGATCCTCGCCGAACGAGCGCGTGTTGATGATCGGGTTGCGCGGGTTGACGTTGACGTCGAGTACGGGCGCGAGTGCCACGTGCAGCCCCGCTGCGCGCGCCTCGGCCGCCGTGACGCGCCCGTGTGCGTAGGCGAGCGCTGTGTCTCCGGTGGCCGCGACGGCCATCGCAGTCGGCAGCAGCGTCGCGCCGAGCAGTCGCATGCCGGCACCCCACTCGAGGTCCGACGCGACGAGGAGCGGCACTCGGCTGCGTGCCTGGAGCCGGCGGATCGCGCGGGTCGTGGCCTGACGATCGCCTTTGCCCACGATGAGCCCACCCACCCGCTGCGACGTCACCCATTGCTCGGCGCGGCGGAACTCCCGGCTGCCGGGCGCGAGGCCGCCCGGCACCCAGGGCATGATCATTTGTGCTGCCTTCTCGCGCACCGTCATGCGGGCGAGGAGCGCGTCGATGGCCCGGTCGTCGCCCGGCGTGGCGTGCGTCTCGACCGCCGTCGTCGGTGCTCCGCCATGCGCGTGCCGCGAGGTGCCCACCGCGGGGAACAGCGGTGCGGCAGCGCCGAGCAGGCCGGTGCTGACCACGACGACTGCACGGGCGTGAGTTGTTGGGCGGAGGTGCGACAGAATCAACCGGAGATGCTCCACAGGGCCGAATGAACACGATCGGAGTGGTACTCATGCAACCGCGGATCTTCACGGAAGTTCCACGCTCACACATCGCACGCGCGCGTCCTCGGCCTTACGCCGTTGGGTCGCCTGACGACGGGCTCCGGTGCGTCGCGAGCGCGCGACGGAGCACGACGCTTCCGATTACGCCGGCGACCGCCGAAGCGGCGAGGATCCCCAGCTTCGCCGCGTCGAGGAGGGCGGCTGCGGGCGTGTCGGGTGGGAACGCCAGGCCGGCGATGAAGAGTGCCATCGTGAACCCGATGCCCCCGAGCACCGCGACCCCGATGACTGCGCCCCAGCTCGCCCCGCGGGGCAGGGTGCTGACCCCGGCTTTCACCGCGACCCACGCGAACCCGGCGATCCCGACCGGCTTGCCAATGAGTAGCCCGAGCGCCGCGCCGATCGTGACCGGACTCGTGACCGCCGCGCCTAACGCTGCCGCATCGAGCGTGACCCCAGCGTTCGCGAGCGCAAAGATGGGCATGATGCCGAACGAGACGACTCCATGCAGCGCGCGCTCGAGCCGAATGAGCGGCGGTTGTGCCTGCTCGCAGAGCGTTTCGATTTCCTCGATGGCCGTATGATGGCCGACGTTGGACAGTACCGTGGTATTCGGGTCGCTCGCCGTCACCGCGGCGGCCGCGTCGAAATCCTCGAGCGCGTGACGGGCACTGGCGAGGAACTGCTGCTCGTTCACGCGCGTGCGCACCGGGATCGCGAACGCGAGCAGTACGCCGGCGACGGTCGCATGTATGCCCGAGAGGAGCACCGTTCCCCACAGGGCGAGTCCGAGGAAACCGTACGCCCACGGCCGCCGCACGCCGGCACGGTTGAAGCCGATCGCGAGCAGCAACAGTCCGGCTGCTCCGGCGAGTGGTCCCCACGCCACGCCCGACGAGTAGAACAGGGCGATGACCAGCACGGCGCCGATGTCGTCGACGATGGCGAGCGCCGCGAGGAACACCTTGAGCCCGGTGGGCACGCGGTCGCCGAGCAGCGCCAGGACGCCGAGCGCGAAGGCGATGTCGGTGGCCATGGGAACACCCCAGCCGGGTAACCCTGGCCCGCCGGCGTTGAACGCGGCGTAGATCGCTGCCGGGACCACCATGCCGCCGAGCGCCGCGACCATGGGCAGTGCGGCGGACTGGAGCGACGAGAGCTCGCCGGCGATCATCTCGCGCTTGATCTCCAGCCCGACGACGAAGAAGAACACGGCCATGAGGCCGTCGTTGATCAGGTGGTGCAGGGTCGTGCCCGCGGTGGCCCCGCCCAACGTGACGCCGATGGGAAGCTCCCACAGGTGGTGGTAGCTCTCGGCCCACGGCGAGTTGGCCCAGGCGAGCGCGATCGCGGTGGCGATGAGGAGCACGATGCCGCTCGCCGATGCGGTGTGCGCGAAGCTGACGAACGGCGCGAGCACACGTTCGATGAGCGGCGGCGCGCCGTGAGGGTCGCGAGGTTGGGATGGCATTCCGGGAATCTACCGATCGATTCGCGTCCGACGACCCTCGACGCGGCGGGTTTGGCGCGAGGGGTGGTCCGGCGCCGACGTCGTTCCCGCGGCGCGTCGAAGCTCGTCGAGGAAGCCGGCGCGGTCCCGGCGCATGCGGGCGACGAGCGCTGGAGGGGCGTCGGTCGGCTCGTGGCGTGCCGCCCACAGCACGATCTCCACGAGCACGGGAGCGAGGTCGAGCCCTTTACTCGTTAGGCCGTAGATCTTTCGGCGCCGGTCGGCGGGGTCGTGCGCTCGGGCGATGATACCTGCTGCCTCGAGCCGTTCGAGCCGTTCGGCCAGCACGTTCGTCGCGACGCCCTCGCCTGCCGCGGCGAACTCGCCGAACGTGCGGCGTCCGTGGAACATGAGGTCGCGGACGACGAGCAGCGACCACTGGTCGCCGAGCACGTCGAGGGTGATGGCGATGGGGCAGCCGGAGCGGCGGGGATGGTGGCGTGAGCGTCGCGTCATGGATGGAACCAAGTCATACCACTTGCAAATAGCAAGTAATGTTCGTATCATCGGCGCGACCGATTCCCGGAGTCGAGCATGGCCCGCCGTTTCGCGTTGAACTTCCTCGCCTACCTCGTGCCGACGTTCATCCTCGGCTTCGTCTGGCATCTCGTGCTCTTCGCGTCGTACTACCGCGATCTCGGCATCTATCGTCCCGACGTGATCGTGCCCCTGGGATTCCTGTCAATGGTGGTGCAGGGCGCGGTGTTCGCTGCGATCTACCCGCGGGTGGTGGCGGCACCGGACGCGGTCGCGAGTGGGCTCGCGTTCGGCGCCGTGGCCGCCGTGCTCTCGTGGTCGTTCACGACGCTGGCGGTCGCGGCGAAGCACCCGATGGCGTCAGTGCCACGCTACCTCATTATCGAGACCGCGTTCACCGTCGTCCAGTTCCTGCTCGTCGGCGTGTTCCTGGCGCTGAGCTCCCGAGGCGCGGCCACGGTGAGAGCGCCCGCCGTCAGGCCGGCTGCGTAGCGGCAGTTGCCGCGGTCCGTGATCGTGGGACGGCGCGCGCGCCATCGGTGGGAACGTTGCCCGGGGATTACGACGGCGATGGGTCGTTAGGCAACAGGCGCAGGATGAATGTGGTGCCGGCTCCGACCGTACTCTCCGCGGTCAGGTCGCCGCCCATGCCGCGCGCGAGATCCCGGCTGATGGCGAGGCCGAGTCCCACGCCTTCGTGGCGGCGGGCCGCCGCGGCGTCGGTCACGCGCCCGACCTGCACGAACGGCTCGAAGACGTGCTCGAGCTGTGCGGGCGGAATCCCGATGCCGGTGTCCGCCACGCGGACGCACACCATGCGCGTGTCGGTGGCGCTCGTCGCGAGCTCGACCGCGATACGTCCGCCGGCCGGGGTGAACTTGATCGCGTTCATCAGCAGGTTCACCAGGATCTGATGCGTCTTTTCCCGATCGGCGCGCGCGATCACGGCCTCCGCGCGCGCGTCACCCGGGACGATTTCGCAGGTGAGTCCGCTGGCAGCGATGAGTGGCTCGAGCATCGCGACCGTTTCGGTGATGAGCGGGGACAGCGCCACGTCCTCCGTCGTGTAGTCGACGTGTCCGCTCTCGATGCGCGTGAGGTTGAGCACCTCGTTGATGAGCGAGAGCAGGTGGCGCTGGCTTCGCGAGACACAGTCGAGCGCCTGTCGCTGCGCCCCGGAGACCGGACCGTAGATCTCCATTTCGATGAGCTGGATGTGACCGGAGATCGCGTTCAACGGCGTCCGGAGCTCGTGGCTCATCATCGCGAGGAACTCACTCTTCGCACGGCTCGCGGCCTCCGCTTCGCCCCGGGCCGCGCGCTCCGCGGCGAGCAGGCGCTCGCGCTCGGCGAGAAGCTCGCGGAGCTCCCGTTCCCGGTTGCGCAGGCGCTGCTCGAGGGTTTTTCGGTGCTCGATCTCCGACACGAGGGCCCGGGCGCGTTGCTCCAGGTTGGCCACTTCGCGCAGATGCTCCTCGGTGTCGCCGTGAACGGAACGCTCCGTCGGCGTCACGTGGGTGTGACGGCGGCACACCTCGCGGAAATGATCGGCGTCAGTCGCCCTGTAGAAGTTGCCCATGGCGTAAGCGCAGAGCAGCGAGAACGCGAAGTCGTTCGCGAGGTCGTTCCACAGATCCTCGAGCTGTAGCGCTCCTTCCGTGTTCCCGTCGCGCCACAGGAGGTCGACCATCTCCCCGTACACGCGCACGGGCCGCAGCGCGTCGCGCGTGGCGCTGCCCGTGATCGCGTCGCCGATGACGACCTTGAACCGTTCGACGTCGGGCACCGTACCGCGCATGAAGGTCTCGAGCGTCGCGCGCGCGTCGAACATCGCGAGCTGGCCGTTGCGGGTGGCGCTATCGACGTCGAAGCCGTCGGTGCGCAAGCGGCCGGCAACCGCCGAGCGGCGGGCGTCGGTGGCGATGACGATGAGCGGCTGGCCACTCGTCAGGCCGCCCGCGAGGAAATCGGCAATGGCGCCGACGAGGAACTCGTCGGACTCGAAGAACTGCACGCGGTGCCCCAATCCGGCCGGGACGACGGGAGGGACGTTTGGACTGACCCGGGAAGACATTGGTGCTGCCACGATTGGCTCAGACAGGGATCGCCAACGCGGTTATGCAACCTCCCCGCCACGGTGTCTCGGCGTTCCGCTGCCCGGAGTCGTCACAAAATATTACCCGGATACTATTGCGCTGGTCATTTGTACCCGGGTATAATTAGCGGACAAACGGCCACGGTCGATCGCCACGAGGCCGATCTCCATGATCCCAGGATAATGACTTCCCCGGTTCTACCTCAGTGTATTGCGTTCGCCGGCTCGGAGCGGATCGCGTCCGGTGACCTGGCGACGGTCGTGCGCGCGAGCCACCACCTGGCCGGTAACGCGTTGCCGCTTCTCATCTTCGACGCCGCGACGAGTCACGTCATCGACGTCGATTTTCGCGGTACGCCGGACGAGGCGGTCGCGCGTCTCGGGGTACTGGCATCCGCCGCGCTCCCACTGGACTCACCAAGAGCGGACGGCAGTGCGGCCGATTCTCCGTATCGCGACGACACGCACGCTCGCGGGCGCGGACGTCCGCGGCTCGGCGTGATTGCGCGCGAGGTCACGCTGTTGCCCCGCCACTGGGACTGGCTTGCAGGTCAGCCCGGTGGCGCGTCCGCGGCGGTACGGAGGCTCGTGGATGAAGCGCGTCAGACGCACGCGGCGAAAGACCGCCGTCGTCAGGCGCAGGAGGCGGCGTATCGCTTCATGTCGGCGATGGCTGGCAACGAGCCCGGCTTCGAGGAGGCGACGCGCGCCTTGTTCGCCGGCGACGCGCCTCGCTTCGGGGAGCTGACGGCCGAGTGGCCCGGCGACGTGCGCGACCACGCTCGCGCGCTCGCCGCCCGCGTGTTCGCGTGAGCTGACATCATACATCGCAGACATCGCTCGCACGGATCGGCGACGAACGACGAACACAATCGTCGCCAGCGGCCGGGACGCCTCGTGTAACGTCAGGCGACGCGCGGCCACGCATTCGCCGCGCGCCTGCGATTCCGACTACGAGGCGCTCAATGCAGAACCCACTCCGCGCGTTGATTCGTCGCGCGTCGCTCTCCGTGCTCCTGCTCGCCGGTCTTGCTGCCGGCGCAGCGGCGCAGGCCAGGCTCGGCCGGACCGACCTTCTCGTCACGACCGACTGGCTTGCGACGCAGCTGGACAACCCGAAGCTCGTGCTGCTGCACGTCGGGGACAAGGCGGAGTACGACGCCGGCCACATCGCCGGCGCACGCTTCGTTCAGATGCGAGATGTATCCACGCCGCCGGCGCGCGACACCAGTGTGCTCGCGCTCGAGATGCCTCCGGCGGACGAGATCCGACGCCGGCTCGAGCGACTCGGCATCTCGGACGATTCGCGTATCGTGATCTACTGGGGCAACGATTGGGTGTCGCCTGCCACGCGCGTGCTCCTCACGCTGCAGTACGTGGGGCTGGGGGCACAGGCATCGATCCTCGACGGCGGGCTACCTGCCTGGAAGAAGGCGGGTCATCCTGTCACCGGCGAGGTGCCGGCAGCTCGAACCGGCGCCTTATCCGCGCGACCGACGGTGCCGGTCATCGTCGACGGCGCCTTCGTGAAGGCGCACCTGCGCGCGCCGGGATACACCATCATCGACGCGCGCAACACCGTGTTCTACGACGGTCCGCCGTCGGAGCACGCGCCGAGACCGGGGCACATCCCGGGCGCCGTGAACCTCGTGTTCGAGGAGCCGTTCGCGCTCGAGAATCGGCTCCTGCCCGAGGCTGCGCTTCGCGCGCTGTTCACGAAAGCCGGGATCAAGCCTAACGACACGATCATCGCCTATTGCCACATCGGCCAGCAGGCGACCGCGATCGTGTTCGCGGCCCAGACACTCGGCTATACCGTGAAGCTGTACGACGGGTCGTTCCAGGACTGGTCGTTGCGCGGGCTGCCGGTGGAGAGCTCGCGCAAGGCGGCGCGGTGAGCGACGCCGTGCCTGCGGTCGCCAATCGGTCGTTAGGCCGAACGCCGGCGTTGGCGATGGCGCGCGTTCGTGTCAGGCGCGAAGCCGCACCGTACGCGAGCCCGTACCTCGCGGGCGTGGGCATAGGGCTCGTGTTGCTGCTCTCGTTCGTGCTCATGGGACGCGGCCTGGGTGCGTCGGGGGCGTTCTCGAGCGTCGTCTCGGCAGCCGTCGAGAGCGCGGCGCCCGAGCACGCAGCCGGGAACGCCTTCTACGCGCGCTACCTGGGCGACGGTACGACGAATCCGCTCAGAGACTGGCTCGTGTTCGAGATCATCGGGGTCGCGATCGGCGGACTCGCGTCCGCGACCTTCGCCGGGCGTGTTCGCTGGACCACCGAGCGGGGGCCGAGGATCTCCAACCGGCGGCGCCTCGTGACCGCGTTCCTCGGCGGGGCGGCGATGGGCGTTGGCGCGAGGCTCGCGCGTGGTTGCACCAGTGGCCTTGGCCTCACCGGCGGCGCGACGCTCAGCGTCGGCAGCTGGCTCTTCGTGATCGCGGCGTTCGCGGGCGCGTACGCCGCCGCACCGCTCCTCCGGAAGGCGTGGCGCTGATGGCCCCCTTCTACGAATTCGGTCGCTTCGGCGACGGCACGGGCCTGGTAGTGGCCGTGTTGTTGGGCCTGGCGTTCGGGTGGTTCCTCGAGCGCGGCGGCATGGGCAACGCCCGGAAGCTCGCGGGGCAGTTTTACCTCACCGACCTCGCCGTGCTGAAGCTCATGTTCAGCGCCATTCTGACCGCGATGCTCGGGCTGTTCTGGCTGTCGTGGGCCGGATTCCTCGACCTCTCACGCGTCTACGTGCCGGAGACGTTCATCGTCCCGCAGCTCGTGGGTGGGGTCGTGTTCGGTGTCGGGTTCGCCGCCGGCGGGCTGTGCCCGGGCACGTCGTGCGTCGCGGCGGCCACGGGACGACAGGACGGGCTGGCACTCGTGGGCGGGATGCTCACCGGTGTCTTCGTGTTCGGCGAAACGTTTCCCCTGGTGCAGCGGTTCGCGGACTCGACGGCCCGCGGCGCGTGGACGCTGCCGGAAGCCCTCGGGTTGTCGCACGGGACCGTGGTCGGGATGACCGTGGCCGCGGCGTTAGGCATGTTCGCGGGGGCGGAATGGTTGGAGCGACGCGGCAAGCGCCCGGCCGCACCAGGGGAGGCGCCGCAGTGACGGGACCTCGCCGCGGCGCGCAGGGACACGATGGCACGCCGCCGACCGGTCCGAATGCGCGTCGCTCGCCCCGCGTCGAGCGCGCGCTGCTCCTCGGCGCTGTCGTTGCAGGGGGACTCGCCGCGATCGCCGGCGCGCCCACGCGTCCCGTCCACGGCACGGTAGACGTGCGGCGTCTCGCGGAGATCGTGGAGATGGAGGAGGATCACGTCACGGCCGTCGAGCTCGCGGCGTGGATTCGCGACGACCATACCGGGCTTCGCATCCTCGACATCCGGCCCGACAGCGAGTTCAGGGAGCTTCACATCCCCGGCGCGACGAACGTCCAGCTCCCCGAGATCGCGCACATGCCGATCGATTCCACGGCGACGTACGTGCTGTACTCCGAGGGCGGCACACACGCGGCGCAGGGGTGGTTTCTCCTCCAGGCGCGCGGCGTGGAGAACGTCTACTTCCTGCGTGGCGGTCTGTACGAGTGGTTGGAGCAGGTCATGAACCCACGCCTCGACGCCAACGCGTCGCAGGCGGAGCGTGACTCGGTGCTCGCCCTCACCCGATGGTTCGGCGGCACGGTACAGGTCGGCCCGCCGCCTAACGTGGCGCCGAGCGTGCTGGATGACGCACTCACACCTCCCACGAAGGCCACGACGCGCGAGCCGATCCGGAAGATCAGGAGACGCGCGTGTTGATACCCCGAGTCATGCGTCGTGACCGGCGTGACGCAGTCGCGCCCGTCCCGGCGCTGGCCCGAGACGCGACGACCTGGCCCGCGTCCGTCGAGCTCCGCGACGCCGCGTGGTTCGCCGACCTGCGCGAGCGGGAGTTCGGCCGGCTCGATCAGTCGGGTGAAGCGTACCTGGACTACACGGGCAGTGCGCTCTACGCCGAGTCGCACGTACGGCGGCACATGGAGTATCTCGTGTGCACGGTGCTCGGAAACCCGCACTCCGAGAGCCCGGCATCGCTCCGCAGCACGACGCTCATCGAGCAGGCACGCCGCGCGACGCTCGCGTTCTTCTCGGCCGACCCGGCGGAGTATGATGTCGTGTTCAGCGCGAACGCCACCGGGGCGATACGCCTCGTGGGCGACGCGTTCAGGTTCGGGCACGGGTCGCAGCTCGTGTTGTCGGCCGACAACCACAACTCCGTCAACGGCATCCGCGAGCTCGCGCTGGCGCGGGGCGCCGAGGTGTCGTACGTCGGGATCGACGACGACCTTCGACTTCCCACCACGGCCGGAAACCTGTTCCCGAACGTGCAGGCACCGAGTCTCTTCGCGTTTCCAGCCCAGTCGAACTTCTCGGGCGTTCAGCACCCGCTGGGACTCGTCGACGCCGCACAGCGTGCGGGGTATACAGTCCTGCTCGACGCTGCCTCGTACGTACCCACGAACCCGCTGCGGCTCGATCTCGTCCGCCCGGATTTCGTGGCGCTGTCGTTCTACAAGATGTTCGGGTACCCCACCGGCGTTGGCGCCCTCATCGCGCGGCGCGACGCACTCGCCGCGCTCGAGCGGCCGTGGTTCTCGGGCGGGACGGTGGAGTTCGTGTCGGTCCAGCATCGCACGCACATGTTCAAGGCCGGAGTGGGCGGCTTCGAGGACG
>DASURJ010000347.1:0-9148 GCA_036280115.1 Gemmatimonadaceae bacterium | reverse complement strand
GTTGCTCGCCCAGGAGCGAAATCGTGCGGCGGGCTCGACCTTTGCGCGGCCCGTCGTCATCGCGTCCTCCAACGGGCTCCGCGGGGTGAAGAAGGCATACGACATGATCGTCGGTGGCGCCGACACGCTCGACGCGATCGTGGCCGGCGTGAACATCCAGGAGCTGGACCCGGAGGACACCAGCGTCGGGCTCGGCGGCCTGCCTAACGAAGACGGCGTCGTTCAGCTGGACGCGAGCTGCATGCACGGGCCGACGAAGCGTGCCGGTGCGGTCGCGTGCCTCGAGGGCATCGCCACGCCGTCGCTCGTGGCGAAGGCGGTCATGGACCACACCGACCACATCCTGCTCGTTGGCGATGACGCCAAGCGGTTCGCGTTGAAGATGGGCTTCACCGAGCAGGACCTGCTGACGGAGAAGAGCAGGGAGGAATGGCTGAAGTGGAAGCGCTCGCGAAACCCGACGGACGCCTGGCTCGACGCGTCGCAGGCGCCACCGTCCTCTGGTGCCGCGCCGCGGAGCCCGGATGACGCCCGGGACGGTGGGAAGGAGGTCGAGTACGACGCGCACGGCGTCGCCCACACGTGGGGCACCATCAACATGAACGCAGTGGACGCGCGAGGAGACCTGAGCTCCGTGACGACCACGAGCGGAATGGCGTGGAAGATTCCTGGCCGCGTGGGTGACTCACCGATCATCGGGGCAGGCCAGTACTGCGACAACACCGTAGGTGCCGCCGGCTCGACGGGTCGCGGCGAGGCGAACATCAAAGTTTGCGGCGCTTTTCTGGCCGTGGAATTCATGCGCCAGGGCATGACGCCGGAGCAGGCGCTGATCAAGACCATGGAGCGGGTGATCGCCATGACGGAGCCGCGTCTGCTCGACGGTCGGGGGCGGCCTCGGTTCGACCTCCAGTTCTACGCGCTCGCGAAGGATGGCCGGTTCGCCGGGGCGACGGCCTATGAGGGTGCGGACATGGCCGTGTGCGACGCGCAGGGCCCTCGGCTGGTCGAGTGTGCCTATCTCTTCAGGAACACCGAGCGACCGTAGGCCCAGACGCAGCGCTGGTTGCTGTTGGCTGGAACTGGTTACTGCAGGGTAACACCCACGGGATGCCCCTTGGCGACGAGATGCGTCCTGAGGCGGCCCTACTGGGCTTCGTGAAACGCGTGTGGCAGGGTGTGTGTAGTAGTTTGGATATGCCAATGTCCGGACCCCGCCAGCCACCTTCCCGCCATCGTTGTCGCGCCGTACCCGGCCTGGTTACGGCGCTCCTCGTGTTGGCCGCGTGTGGCGGAAACATCCCGCTGTTCGAACCGCCGGATCCGCCCAGCGCGCACGAGCGATACGCGAATGGGCTGGCGCGCGCGGGGCTCGACAGCACCGCACTGGGGCGTGACTGGGTCGCGGCGGCGGCCGCCGCCATTCGGCAGCCCCTCGCCGTGACGCTACCGTTCCGCGAGGCAGGTTACTTCTCGGCGTCGGAGGCTCGCGCGGTAGGGTACGCGATCCGGCTTCGAGCGGGCCAGGAGCTTTCCATCGCCGCCGAGCCACAGGGCGCTCCGTTCGCCATCTTCCTCGATCTGTTTCGGCAGACGGGAGACACGGCCGAGCCTCTCGATCTCGTCGCGAGCATCGACAGCGTGGGAGGCGCGGCAGGGAGCCGCCTCGCGCACGAAGCGCGGCGTGACGGGATCTACGTAATGCGGCTGCAACCCGAGCTGCTCCGGAGCGGTGCGTTCACGCTGACCATGTCGACCGAGCCGACGCTCGCCTTCCCGGTTGTCGGGCGGGACAGCCGTGCGGTGAAGAGCTTCTTCGGCGCCGATCGTGACGCGGGCGCACGGCGACACCATGGCATCGACATCTTCGCGCCGCGAGGCACACCGGTCATCGCGGCGACGCGCGGGACCGTGCGATCGACGCGTCCGAACAACCTCGGCGGCAACGTCGTGTGGCTCTCCGACTACGAGCGCGGTCAGACGCTGTATTACGCGCATCTCGATCGGCACATCGTATCGCCGGGGCAGAACGTCGAGGCCGGCGACACGCTGGGTTTCGTGGGAAACACGGGTAACGCTCGCTCCACGCCGCCACACCTTCACTTCGGCGTCTACCGCCGCGGCCAGGGTCCACTCGACCCGTTCCCGTTCGTGCATCGCTCGAGTGCAACGCCGGCCCGCATCACGGCCGATACGTCGGAGCTCGGGACGCTCGCACGTTCGCGTAACACGGTGCGGGTTGTCGCGTCGCCGGAGTCGGACGCGCCCGTCATCGCGACGGTCCCGCGCGCGACGCCGCTTCGCCTCGATGCCGCCGCCGGCGGCTGGTTCCGAGTCAGGCTTCCCGATGGCGCGGCGGGCTACGTGGCCGCGCGACTCGTCGAGTCCGCGGAGCGCCCCGTGCGCCGCGCTGACGTTGCGTTGGGCACTCCGTTGCGTGACCGGCCGGCGGCCGACGGCGCGGTGATCACGAGGGCGACGGGCGGTGCGCTACCTGTGCTGGCCGAGTTCGAGCGATACGCACTCGTGGAGATCCCCGAAGGGCCCACGGGCTGGGTGCCGTCAGACCGGCTGAAATGAGACCGGGGTCGGCGACGGGACCAGCGATCCGGCCGGAGCGTTAGGCGCCGGCGCGGGGATCCGCATCTCCGCTGTCGCTCCGTCGAGCCTGAATCCGCCGACGAGCCCGGCCAGGTGCGTGGCGGCCGCGGACAACGCGGCCGCGGCGGCGGCGATCTGTTCGGTGCTCGCACTTTGTTCCTGACTCGACGCGGCCACCTCTTCCATGGCGGACGCGTACGACTCGGTGGCCTTCGCCACGTCCTCGAGGCGCACGGTGACGTCGGACACGAGCTCGCGCGACGTCGTGGCGGCCTGCTCGATGGAGGCGGTCCAGGCTTCGGACCCACGCACCGCATCCTCCACCTGTGCGAACGAGTGCATGCCGAGCTGGGTCGTCTCCAGCACCCCGATCACCGTGTCCATGGTGCGCGCGCTCAACGCGCGGGACTCCTGCACCTTCGCGAGCACGTCTTTCATCAGCGCCTCGGTGCGCTCCGCGGCATCCGCCGAGTTTGCGGCGAGCCGTCGCACTTCGCTCGCGACGACGGCGAAGCCCTGCCCGTGCTCGCCGGCCCGAGCGGCTTCCATGGCCGCGTTGAGCGCGAGGAGCTTGGACTGCTTCGCCATCTTCTGCACGAGCGTCACGAACGCGCCGAACTCCTCCGACGCCTCGGCCAGTGCCTTCACGGCGTCAGCGCTCGCCCGCGCATCGCCGGCGAGGTGCTCGAGGGCGCTGGCGCTGGCATCGAACCGCTCGCGGTTCTCGCGCGCGAGCGCTCGCAGCGCCGCGTTTCGCTCGACGCCATCGTGCGCGCCGGCCGCCAGCTGATCGGCGATCCCCTGGAGGCGCGCGGCGTCATGCGCCATGCGCTGTACGGCGTCAGCCATCTCCGTGGACTGGCGGCTCAGCTCTCCGGAGGTGGACGCCATCTCCTCCGCGGCGGCGGCCATGTTCTCGCTGCCACCGGTGATCTCGGCGGCGCGCGCGCTCGTCTCGCGTGCGGCGTCGCGGAGGGCGGTGACGACGCGACGAAGGTCGTCGACCATCGCTGCCGTCGCGCGGCTCAGTCGCCCGACCTCGTCGTTCGCGCTCGAGGTGACCACCGGGGCCGACAGATCGCCTAACGCAACGGCTTCCGCCACGACGGCGAGCTCGGTCACGGGGCCGCTGATGCGCCGATCCAGGAATCGGCTGATGAGCCAGAGCGTCGCCACGAGGAAGAGGAGGAGCGCGGCGAGCGCGAGTGCAATGAGCGGGCGTGCCTGTCGGAGCGGGAGCATGACGATCGCGTCATCGAGCTGTGCGACGACGCGCCAGGCCCCGTTGTTCGCCGACGCGACCATCGCTCGCATCCGCGCGTCGTCGGTATCGAAGTAGAGGATTGTTTCGTCGGGCGTGGCCGGTAACTGATCGGCCCCGGTGAGAGGCTTCATGCGATCGCCATCCCGGGTCGAGCTCGCGATCACGAGGCCGCGCGCGTCGATGACCGCGAGATACACGTCCTCGTCCGTGGCCTTCGCGAGTGCGGCGTCGAGGCTTCCAATGCCGAATGCGATCTTGATCACACCCGCGGGGCGGTCCCGATCGCTCTCCTGAATGGCGGCAGCCATCGAGACGACCGTCTGGCGCGCCGACTCGTCGTATTCGGCTTCGGCATTCGTGATGCCCTTGCGCAGCGCGTCGCGCCACCACGGTTCATCGCTCTGCACGAAGTCGGACGTCATCTCCGTCACGACTGCGTTGAAGCCGTTCGCGTCGGTGACGATCATCTCGGCGATTCCGAGCGCGGGGAGCTGGCGCTGGAGGAAGCGCTTTGCGGTTTCGTTCACGGCGAGCGATCGCGTGGCTGCCATCTGCCGCTCGACATCGGCAATGGGTCGGCCGACGAGCCCGAGCTGTGCGGCGCGAGCGGCGCCCGCACGTGCGGCGTCCACGACGGTTGGCGCGGCGCCGATCAGCTCGACCTGTCGCGCCCGCTCCATCAACACCTGCTCGGTTACGAGCTCACCGCGGCGCGCGACGTCCCGAAGCCTCGCATCCGCCTGAGCGGAGAGCGTGTTGGCCGTCATGCGCATGCCCACGAGGGTGGCGACGCCGAGAATGGCAACGGCGGCGCCCGCGGCCGCCACGACGATGACGCGCTGGAGTGACTTCGAGTTCGCGGTGGGCGATTGACCGCCGGTGTTCCCCGGTCGGGGACGCAACCGGGGCGTGCGGGGGACAGCGTGCGTGGAGGTGATCGAGGAGAGCGTCATGTGGCCATCGGCATTCGCGGCTTGTTCAGCCTTCGACCGTCGCTAAATTCCTACAGGTCAACCCCTTCCGAGATCGGGCCCGCCCAGGAACCGAGCTCTGCCCGGCGTGGTGCCCCTTCAGGCCCAACACATGACTGCACCCAACCCGCACGAGCGCGCGCCCGTGAGCGCTCCAGTCGACTACGATCCGGCGACCGTCGAGCCCAAGTGGCAGCGGCGGTGGCGCGAGCGCGGCACCAACAACACCGATCTCACCGGTGGTGATCGCCCATACTTCCAGCTGATGATGTTCCCGTACCCCTCGGCCGAGGGGCTCCATGTCGGGAACCTCTTTGCCTTCACGGGCAACGACATCCATGGACGATTTCAGCGGCTACAGGGGCACACGGTCTTCGAGCCGCTCGGCTACGACGCGTTCGGGATCCACTCGGAGAATTACGCGCTCAAGATCGGCGAGCATCCGATGCGCCTCATTCCGAGGAACATCGCGAACTTCCGCCGCCAGCTGGAGCGCGCCGGGCTCATGGTGGACTGGCGTTACACGGTCGAGACCACGGACCCGCGCTACTACAAGTGGACCCAGTGGATCTTCCTGAAGCTGTACGAGAAGGGGCTGGCCTATAAGAAGAAGGCCGCGGTCAACTGGTGCCCGAACGACAAGACCGTGCTCGCGAACGAGCAGGTCGTGAACGGCGCGTGCGAGCGCTGCGGCGCGCAGGTGGAGCAGCGATTTCTGGAGCAGTGGTTCTTCCGCATCAGCGAGTACGCGGAGCGGCTGCTCGACAACCTCGACACGATCGACTGGTCCGAGACGACGAAGACGGCGCAGCGGAACTGGATCGGGAAGTCGGACGGGGCGGAGATCGCTTTCGAGATACTGGGAGCGGGACGCGGGGAACCGGGAACGGGAAACCGGGAATCGGGGATCGATTCGCGAATCGACGTCTTCACCACCCGTCCCGATACCATCTTCGGGGCGACCTACCTGGTGCTGGCGCCCGAGCATCCGCTCGTTTCGAGCCTAACGACGGACGAGCAGCGCGCCGAGGTCGAGGCGTATCGTGAGCGCACGAAGCGGCAGGACCTCGTCACGCGCAAGGTCACCAAGGAGAAGACCGGCGTCTTCACCGGGAGCCACGCCCTCAATCCGGCGACCGGCACGCCCGTCCCCGTCTGGATCGCCGATTACGTGCTCATGGAGTACGGCACCGGAGCGATCATGGCCGTGCCCGGACACGACGAACGCGACTTCGAGTTCGCGAGTGTGTTCTCGCTGCCGATCATTCGCGTCGTGGCGGGTGAGGATGACAACGCGCACACACCGCTCGACGAGGCGTACACCGACAACGTCGCGGGGCGGATGGTCAACTCCGGCCAGTTCGATGGAATGCCGGTGCCCGAGGCGAAGCGCGCGATCACCGAGTGGCTGGCGTCGCGCGGTGCTGGCCGCGCGGTGGTGAACTATCGCCTGCACGACTGGTGTATCTCGCGCCAGCGTTACTGGGGCCCGCCCATCCCCATGGTCTACTGCGACGCGTGCGGTCCGCAACCGGTGCCGGAGCGGGACCTGCCGGTCGTGCTGCCGGACATCGAGGACTTCCGGCCGGACGACTCGGGCGTGTCACCGCTGGCGCGCCACGAGAGCTGGTACCTGGTCCCATGCCCGAAGTGTGGCGCGACGGCCCGGCGCGAGACGGACGTGTCGGACACGTTCCTCGACAGCGCCTGGTATTTCCTGCGCTACCCGAGCGCCGACCGCGACGACGTGCCGTTCGACGAGGCGCTCACGCGCAGGTGGTTGCCGGTGAACACGTACATCGGCGGCAACGAGCACGCCGTACTGCACCTCATGTACGCGCGCTTCATCACGATGGTGCTGCACGACATGGGGTATCTGCAATTCGAGGAGCCGTTCACGCGGTTCCGCGCCCACGGTCACATCATTCGCGAGGGCGCGAAGATGTCGAAGACCAAGGGCAACATCGTCAACCCGGATCACTACTACGAGACGTGGGGGGCGGACACGTTCCGCACGTACCTCATGTTCCTCGGGCCGTACGAGGAGGGCGGGGATTTTCGCGACCAGTCGATATCAGGCGTTCGGCGCTTCCTCGACCGGCTGTGGGCATCGGCGGCCGAGGCGACGACCGAGGGCGCGCCCGATCCGGAGGTCGTCCGCAAGCTGCATCAGACCATTCGCAAGGTCACGGACGACATCCCACGACTCGCGTACAACACGGCGATCGCCGCGATGATGACCTACATCAACGTGCTCCGGCAGGGCGAGCGGACGCCGCATCGGGATGAGGTGGAGCCGCTCATCCAGCTCGTGTCGCCGTTCGCGCCGCATCTGGCCGAGGAACTGTGGGAGCAGTTCGGGCACAAGGCGAGCGTGTTCGACGCCGGGTGGCCGTCGTACGACCCGGAGCTCGCGCGCGAGCAGACGATCGAGCTGGCGGTCCAGGTGAACGGCAAGCTGCGCGGTACGGTCCGCGTATCGCCCGACGTCTCGCAGGAAGACGCACTCGCCGCCGCGCTCACGGCGCCGGCGGTCGCGAAGTTCGTGACGGGTGCGCCGAAGAAGGTGATCTTCGTTCGCGGCCGGCTGCTCAACATCGTGGTTTGACTATGTCAATCCGAGCGCAGCGAGGAATCGCAGTCGTCCCGACCGAGGGGCCCCTCTACCGGCACCCCTGCGATTCCTCGACTGCGGCGCCTTCGGCGCCTCCGCTCGGAATGGCATCTGTCCTCGCTGCGCTCGGGGCGACAGCGCTTCTCCTTCAGGCACCGTCTTCCGCGGCTGCGCAGGACGCGCCATCGGCCAGCGCGTTCGTCGTGGTCCTCGGTACCGGTACGCCTAACGCTGACCCGGACCGTTCCGGGCCGTCGGTGGCCATCGTCGTGAACGGCAGCGCCTACCTCGTCGACGCCGGCCCCGGGCTCGTGCGCCGAGCCGCCGCCGCGGAGCGCTTGGGCGTTGCCGCCCTCGCGCCGAAACGGCTCGAGCGCGTCTTCATCACGCACCTGCACAGCGACCACACGGTCGGCCTTCCCGACCTCATGTTCACCCCGTGGACGCTCGAGCGCACGGTGCCGCTCGCCGTCTACGGGCCGCCC
This sequence comes from Gemmatimonadaceae bacterium, assembly GCA_036280115.1. Lineage (GTDB taxonomy): Bacteria > Gemmatimonadota > Gemmatimonadetes > Gemmatimonadales > Gemmatimonadaceae > JAJKIV01. The sequence continues at coordinate 1,213 of DASURJ010000347.1, read as the reverse complement.
GGAGTCGCCCGGATGACGCAGCACCTCCAGGCCGCGTACACCGAAGACGTGCGCAACCGCATCGACGGCGCCGAGCCGGCGAATACCACCGGCTGGGCCGTTCAGGTCCACGAGGTGGACACCGGCGTCGTCTACCGCGACTCGAACGTCGTCGTTCGCGCGTTCGCCGTCCCCCACGGCGACTGGCGACACTCGCTGGGCTACCGGTTCGACGGCGGCGGGCGATCGATCGTGGTGTCCGGCGACACGCGCGCGAGCGATGCCGTCGTGCGCGCCTGCAACGGCTGCGACGTCCTCGTCCACGAGGTCTTCTCGGCCGAACGGTTCAAGGCCAGGGAGCCGGAGTGGCAGCGCTATCACGCCGCCGCGCACACGTCCACGACGGAGCTCGCGGCGCTTGCCGCGCGAGCGAAGCCGAAGCTGCTCGTGCTCTACCACCAGCTCTACTGGGGCACTGATGACGACGGCCTGCTGCGCGAGATCCGCGCAGCAGGCTACGAGGGCCCCGTCGTTTCCGCGAAGGACCTGGGACGGTACTGACTGCCCTGACCGCTAGCGTTCCGCGAGCTTCCGAAGCGCGCGCCGCCGGCGGTCCTCGTCGGGGTCGTCGGTGGCGATCGTCCGCAGCTTGTCCCGGGCGGCCCGGTCGCCACGCTCCGCGAGCAGATTCACCAGGCGGTCGCGAACCTCGCTGTCCGACACGGCATCGTACAGCGACACGAGCTCGCTCGTCGCCACTCCGGACTCCGCCAGCAAGCGCACGGCGCGGTCCCGAACCGACGACCGCTCGGTCGTGTCGCGCACAATGGTGCGCAGCCACTCCACGGTCTCGCTTCCGCCGGCCTCCGCGACCGAGCGGATGATGCGTTCGCGCAACCCCTCGTCATCGACCGACCGATACGCCGACCGCAGGTAGGTCAGGTCGCCCATCTCGGCCAGCGAGCGGATGGCGCGCTCTCGGAGCGAGACTGACTCCGACCGGCGCTCGACGATGTCCCGCAGCCAGCGGCGGCCGTCGGCGTCTCCGATGTCGGCCATGAGTCGGATCACCCGCTCGCGGAGCGTCGCATCATCGAGCCGATCGTAGAGGTCGCGCAGGGCGCGCGAGTCGCTCGTCTCCCCGAGAACGCGTACGGCGCGCTCGCGAATGCCGGTGCGCTCGCTTCGGTCGAGTGCCACCGAACGAACCCACTCCACGTCCGTGCTCGATCCG
>DASURJ010000346.1:0-11349 GCA_036280115.1 Gemmatimonadaceae bacterium | reverse complement strand
ATCATGCCGGAGCTGGGCCCGCAGGAGTATTCGACGGTGAACGCGTACATCGACGCCACCGCCGATCTCACCGCCGAACCGCGCGCGGCCGCCGCGAAGCGCGTGATCGACCGGGCGGCCGCCGTCGGGAAGGCCGCGGGTGACATGTTCGTGGCTGGCTTCCTCGAAGCGAACGCGGATGCACGGGCGATCGCCACGAGCAAGGGGCTGTTCGCGTATCACCGGTCCACCGACGCGAGCCTGTCGACGACCGCGCGAACCCCCGATGGCACCGGGTCCGGTTGGGCATCGGCCGGCGCGCGCGACTGGAGCAAGATCGACCCGGCGGCGTTAGGCACCGTGGCCGCACAGAAGGCCGTCGCGTCGCGGAACCCCGTGGCCATCGAGCCGGGCAACTACACGGTCGTGCTCGAGCCGCAGGCGGTTGCCGACCTCGTTCCCCTTCTCGGGGGCGCCTTCAACGCCCGCTCGGCCGACGAAGGGCGCGGCACATTCTCCAAGCGCGGTGGCGGTACCCGGCTCGGCGAGAAGGTCATGGACGAGCGCGTGACCATCTACTCCGATCCCGCCGACGCCGACCTGCTCGCGAGCCCGTTCGACGGCGAGGGGCTGCCGATGAAGCGACGCGTGTGGGTCGAGAACGGCGTACTCAGGAACTTCTCCTACAACCGATTCTGGGCGCAGAAGCAGGGGAAGGAACCGACTGGTGGAGGCGGTGGTGGCGGTGGCGGTGGATTCGGTGGGGGCTTGCCTGGCGGCCTCAAGATGGTGGGCGGCACGAAGACGACCGACGAGCTCATCGCGGGCACCGAGCGCGGTATCCTCGTCACGCACTTCTTCTATATCCGTTTCCTCGACCAGAGGACGGTGCTGGTCACGGGGCTCACGCGCGACGGCACGTTCCTCATCGAGAACGGCAAGGTCACGAAGGCCTTGAAGAACTTCCGCTGGAACGAGTCGCCTCTGTTCATGCTCAACAAGCTCGATGAGCTCGGGCGGGCGGAGCGAACGGATGTGGGCCAGGTGATGCCGAGCATGCGCGTGAGGGACTTCAACTTCACATCGCTCTCGGACGCGGTATAACGATTCGTAAGGGGTCAGACTCCTGACGCATCATTCGAACGCGGTGCGGTCGAATGATGCGTCAGGAGTCTGACCCCTTACATTCACCACATGGCAACGCTCCTCGATTCGCTCATCGCGCTGGCGACTCCCGCGGCTGGCGCGCTCTCGCGACGGGTCGTCGAATCCGACGACGCCATCTCGCGTGGGCTACGGGCGAGCCTCGCCTCGGTGCTGGTAGGCCTCGTGACCAGGAGCGACGACGCCGCGGGCGCCGGACAGGTCTTCGACCTCATCTCCAGTCCCGCCAACGACCCGAGCGTCATCACCAACCCGGACGAGCTCGTACGCGGTCTTCCCGCCTCGGCCACATCCGGACCGGGCCGATCATTGCTCGACACCGTCTTCGACGGCCGGACGGATGCGGTCGGTGACTTCATCGCGCGCACCGCGGGCTTCAGGAAGCCGGCGTCGGGATCGACGCTTCTCGCCGTGGCCGCGTCATTCGTTCTCGGATACCTCGGGCGCACGGTCCGGGACGACAACCTGACTGTCGACGGCCTAACGAGTCTGCTCGCCGCGGAGCGCGACGACGTTCTCGCTGCCGCGCCGCCACGGCTCATGGATGTCATCGAGGGCCGGGAAACCGAACCGACCGATGACCCCGTGTTTCCCGCCACTGCGGGTCCTGTCGCCGCGGCGCCAGCCGGTATGTCGGGCGTGCGCGACCGCGACGTCGCAGCCACACCGGCACGCCGGAGTCGCTGGCTGTGGGCGCTCACGGGCGCAGCCGTGGCGCTGCTGGCCTGGCTCGGGTTCTGTTCGACGTCGACCATCTGAGGTTCGCGACGGGCTCGGGCTCGGCGCCCGGTCCCGCTATCGGCCTCCGGCCGCAACCTCCACGAAACGACGGACGCGCGCCTCGTCCGTCACCTCCCACGCCGTCTCGTCATCCGGCAGCGGCTTGCGCACCTTGACGCCTGCCCTCGGCGCCGGGCCGTTCCGCGTCAGGCGCGTCAGGCGCACGTGCACTTCACGCACCCCGGTGGCGCTCACGATCTCCCGGACGTTCTCGTCCCGAACGCCGCCGCCGGCCATGATCACGGCGCGGTCCCCCGCCTGCCTGACGAGCGCGGTGAGCTCGGGAATGCCTTCGCGCGCTGTCGGCGCGCCACCCGACGTCAAGACGCGCGTCACGCCGGCTCCGATCAGCGTATGCAGGGCCGCGCCGCGGTCCGGGGTGAAGTCGAACGCACGGTGGAACGTGACCGACAGCGGACCCGCCGTCTCGACCAGCATCGTCACCTGGTCGATGTCCACGGTGCCGTTCGGGGCGAGCGCGCCGATCACCACGCCCTCGATGCCGAGCGAACGGGCGACGACGATGTCGCGGCGCATCACATCGAGCTCGCGGTCGCCGTACACGAACCCGCCCCCGCGCGGCCGGACGATCACGAACACCGGGATCGACACGGCCTCGCGACAGGCGGCGATCATCCCGGCACTCGGCGTCGTGCCACCGTCGAACAGCGCGTCACACAGCTCGAGTCGGCGCGCCCCGCCCCGCTCGGCCGCCTGTGCCGACTCGACCGAGTCCACGCACGCTTCGACGAGAACGCCACTCACCGCTGGCCGGGCACGAACTGCCAGCGCACGCGCACGACGGCGGTCACGACGGATTCGCCGGTCTCGATCGGCGTGGGCATCGCCACGTTCACGGAGGCGGCCCCGGTCATCATCACCCGCCCGAGGGGTTGGGGAAGTCCGATGGGGTCGATCGTGAGATCGAGCAGCGTGCCTAACGATCCGCCTGCCGCTGTCGCACCCGTTTCCGCTTCGGCCCGCGCCTTCGACACGGCCTGCTGCACCGCCTCGCGACGCGCCGCATCCGTGGTGGACGGGTAGAGCTGCAAGGAGCCGACGTTCGTTGCGCCCGCACCGAGAGCCGCGTCGATCACCTTCCCCACGTCGGCGATCGTGCGGATCTCCACCTGCACGGTGTTGGTCGCACGATACCCCGTGACACGCGGCGCCCGCTTCCCATCGTGCGTGTACTCGGGATACACGTTGTACCCCGACGTCCGGATCTGCGCTGCCGCGACTCCGGCCGCCTTCACGGCGTCAATGACTTTCGTCTGCTTCGCCGCGTTCGTGGCGGCCGCCGCTGCCGCCGACTCGCCCTGCGACTCGACCGCCACGTGGAGCATCGCCCGATCCGGCGTCACGCGCGCTTCGCCCACCGCGGTCGCGGCAATGTGGGGTGGCGGCGGGCTCGAGGGCACCGTACCGGTCTGCGCTGACATCGGCGATGAGGCGCCCGCCGTCAACGTGACGGCCGCGAGGAAGCGCGCGAACGCGGCGTGGACGAGCCTACACATCGGAACCTCCGTTGGATGCGGGGAGTCCTGAGGCCGGCCCACCGGCCGCTCGCCGTTCGTACCACGTCATGAGCGGCGTGACCGACACACCGTGCACGATGATCGACGCTACCACCACGGTGATCACGATGCTCCCCAGCTGCCCGCCTAACGCCGGCGGCAGCCCGTGCTGGGTCGCGAACGAGAGGTAATAGAGCGACCCGATGCCGCGAATGCCAAACCACGCTGTCAGCCGCCGCTGAGCGGCTGGCGCGCCGCGCATCGGCGCGCCGGCCAATACCGCCACCGGCCGGATCAGGAAGAACAGCAGCGCTGCGACCCATACCCCCTCCCAGCTGAGCGTCCGCGGACCCAGCACGCTGCCGAGAAGCAACACCACCGCGAGCTCACCCAGCCGCTCCAGCTGCTCGGTAAACCCCAGCACGGCCTCGGCCATGTATGCAGGGGCAGTCGACTCCGCGGTCGCCAATCGTTCGCGCTCGCCCACCTTCCGCCCACTCGCCTCGCCCGCCGACACCGCCGTACCGAGCGCGACCGCCCGAACGTCGTCGGGTGCCGATCCCACTCCGCCGCGTTCCGTCTCGCGCCGCTCGATCCGCCGCACGGCCAGACCTGCCGAGAATACCGCCAGGAACCCGTATCCGGCAACGAGCAACGCCGCGCCGTACGAAAGCGCGATCACTCCGAGCGCCAGAAGATCGTCGAGCCCCACCGCCTCCCGATGGGTGCGCCGTAAGTACAGAACGAGCCGTCCGATAACCGTCCCCACGAGCCATCCCACACCGACGCCCGCCACCACCGCCCACACGAGGTCAATGGTCACCCAGCGTTCCCCGGCGCTGCCGATCTCATGCACGCCAAGGAGCCCGAGCCCCAGCATGACGAATGGAAACGCAGTACCGTCGTTCAGTCCGGCCTCACCCGTGAGCGCGAACCGCAAGCGGTCGCGATCCGCCACGTCTTCCACTTGAACATCGGACGCCAGCACTGGATCGGTCGGCGCCAGCAGCGCCCCCAACAGGATCGCAGCGCCGAACGACAACCCGAGCACCGTCACCCCGACACCCGCAGTGAGACCGATCGTGACGATCATCGATGTTGTCGCGAGCATGACGGGCTGCCGCCACCGTCGATCGTTCCAGGGGTTCCGTAGCTTCAACCCGGCGGTGAACAACGAGATGAGCACCGCGATCTCGGTTACGCGCTCGAACACGTCGGCATCCATCACCGGGTCGAGCGCGAGCAGCTCCGTACCGTGAGGGCCGAGGGCGACTCCGGCCATCAGGTACACGAGCGATGTCGTGAGTGGGAGCCGCCTCACCAACGAACCACTCGCCGCCATCAGGACGAGGAGCAGTCCCACGACAATGAACCAGACGGTTGCTGCCATGCGCAACCGCCGGGCAAGTCCGACGCCCGTGCGTCGGATACGAGATCGCTAGATCACCGTCACCGGTGTAAAGCGCACGCCGCGAATCTTCCTGGCCTTGAAGAAGGCGTACACGACCGGCCGCACGATGAGGCGGCGACTTGCCAGCGAACGCTTGCCGTGAATGGGCATCGCCCAGTTTCCCGTTCCGAACCGCTCGGCCGCGTACGCGAAGTCCGGAACGTGGAGCAGACTCTCCCCGACGTACGCGGGCAGGAAGGGCTCGGACACGGAGTCGAACCACCCGTCGCGGTTGCAGTTTGGGCACGGCGCCTCGCTGCCGGTGCGTCCCCGGACGAGTCCGCGTGCGGCCGCGATCATCGGTGGCATCCCACTATCGATCAACAGCTGCTTCCAGGGCAGGAGCTGACCCTGGCGATCGATGACCTCGCCGAGGCGGAAGCCCGTGAGTGACGCGGTTTCCATCTCGGCGGCGAGCGAGTCGTGCACGATGACCTCGTCGTCGATCGAGCCGAGGACGCCGCTTTTCGGGATCTCCTTGTTCGCGAGCACGAGTGGCGAGGTTTGCCGAAGCCCGTCGCCACAGGTCGGACACGCCTCTGACTCATCGTAGCTCATTCCGGGACGGGGATGCCCTTCGTGGCTGTGGTGTATCCACACGAACATGTGGAGCAGGCGCGCGGCGCCGAGCTCGCGCGCCGTCGGCTCGAGCACGCGATGCACCATGGGGGCGGTGACGGCGTGCATGCGCGCGGCAACGCTGAGCTTCGCCGCGGTCTCCTCGTTGGGGATGGGCAGCTTGTGATGGCCGGTCAGGAGCGCCGGGTCGACGACGACATCGAGCAGCCCGGCCTCGAGGAACATCTGCTGCACGCGGCCGCGCTGGGCCGGCGGATAGTTGTACGTGACGTAGATCTTCTCTGGCACGTGATGCGGGTCTGGAATCGAATCGCGGCGCGTTGGGATGGCGTGTCGCGACACGAGAGCGACGAAAACACGAGCCAGTTGGAAACGCGGAAGGAATGACCGATGACGCGGTCCGTTGCCGGCAACGGACCGACGTCATCCGCCGCCACCCCGAACACGGACCTCGAAGCGACAGTCGTTAGGCGGGCCACGAACGACGAGGGGCCGGACGAATCGTCCGGCCCCTCGAGGAGCGTAGTTGGGGGGAGCAGCGCCTCAGTTCGGGAGCGGCTCCTTACCGTTGATCGGGCATCCGGCGTTGTTCTGCAGGTCGAACTTGTCCTTGAGGGTGTTCATGGTCGCCTTGTCACCGCTCGCAAGCGCCGCGTTCGTTTCTGCAATGATCGACGCTTCGGTCTGCGCGTAGTCGACGAGGCCATGGCTCGCGTTCAGAAGCGCTGCCACGGCATGGTGAAGCAGTCGCGCCGCGACGTCGGCGGTGCTGCCGCCACCACCCATGCTGAGGACCTCGAGCAGCGTAACGTCGTCGAGGCCGTAGCTGTCCGGAACGTTGAACACGCTCTCGACCGTCTGGCCCGTCGTGTAAGCGGTGTGGGCCCAAGCCTCCTCGTGGTTCTTCCAGAAGCCCGGCGTGCAGCCCTCGTCACCGAGAACCGGAATGCGCTGGCAGACCTCGATATTGTCGATCGCCTCGGATCCCTGCTGGTCCGGCGGGTTCCCGAAGATGAACGTGATCGGGCCGTTGATGAGCGGCTGCGAGGTCGTGTTGATCGTGATGACGGCGTTGACGCCTTGCGGCTGGCCCGCCGGGGCGACGTTCGAGCCGTTCACCATGAGCCGCGCATCGGGCTCGCCCTGCGGTGGGGCCGCAACCTCATGATCCGCGAGTTGGAACGACTTGATGTAGAACGTGTTGGCGGGGAAGCCGCTGATCGTCATCTCCCCACCCCAGGTGTTGTCCGAGGTCGCCCCGCCCTCGTGCGTACCGATCTCCTGGATTACCGCCATGTTGCTCGTGCACGTGGGGCACAACCCGCTCGCCTCTAGGTCGAAGTCGGGTCCCCCGGTGTGCGTGCCGGCGTAGATCTTGACCGGCGTTGCGACCGTACCACCAGCGGAGTTGTAGCCGAGGGCCGAGAACGTCAGCACGTTCCCGAACACCGAGAACTGGTTCGTGACCGTCGTGCCGTGCGCGTAGTTCTCGAAGTCGATGGTTTCGCAGACCTCCTCGGTCTGCTCCACCTTGTTCACGCCCGTCGGAAAGCGAACCGCATCTGCCGATGATGACGGCCCCACCGCCGAATCGGAACACGCCGCCAACACGCCGAGTAACAGGGCCGGCGTCAGCCCGGTAATTCGCCCGCTTCGCAACATCGTGCCTCCTGGTAGGGATTCTTGGACCAGCGCTTGATGACTTGCCGTTTCGCTGCGTGACACGCCGCCGCGGACTGAAAAACACGAACTGCGAGCAGGAGATCGTTCCGGCTTGCGCCCATCGACGCTCGCGAGCACCCCGACATGCGAAACCGTGCGCGAAACAGCACGTCGGCCTCGCGGGCTCGTTTGAGATGGAAGCGGTTAACGCAGCGACCGCCAACGCCGTGGTGCGTACGCCACGCGTCGGCGGATCGCTTCTCCCAACATCACATGGTCCCGGTGACTGCGGTCACGGCGCTGCGCGGTGATCAACTTAGAGGCCACCGAAACGGCCGACCGGTACTTGCAGCTAAGTAGTTCCGAAGCAACAAATTACGCGCCGCCTGCTGTCGGTTATATCATGGTTAAATGTTGTTAAGGTGCCACAAACAGGCGTTGCAACGCGACAGCAGACCCGTCACCTACAAGATCGAAACAAACCACACCGGCTCCCCCTCACGACGTACCACCTCCCCACGCCGTGCGTCGTTACGCGGCCCTCACACACTCGGGTGCCACCCGAATCGATCCGTCGGATGATCAGGCCCTCACGGGCGATGGTTCACCGGACGCCGCCCCCTCCGCCGACGGACGGAACAGGAGGGCAAAGAGAATGAACACGACGAGCGCCCCCACCGACGGCACGAGCCAGATCGACCGCCAGTCGTGCGCTACCGGCACGCACGTCCGCGCCGCCGCAGCGGCCGCATCACATGCCTCGTTCACCGTCGAGTACCGGTTCACCACCGCGCCCGACACGAACGCGCCAATGAAGTACCCGACACCGTTCGTGACGAAGTTGATGAACCCCTGCGCCGCCGCGCGGATCTTCTCGCCCGCCTTCTCGTCCGTGTAGATCTGCCCCGCGACGAAGAAGAAGTCGTAGCAGACGCCGTGCAGCAGAATGCCGAGGTAGATCAGCCACATCCCCGAACCAGCGTTCCCCTGGCTGAACGCCAGGTACCGCAGGGACCAGGCAGCCATCCCCACGAGCATGATCACCCGGATCCCGAACCGCCGGAGCGCGAACGGGAGCAGGAGCATGAACCCGATCTCCGACATCTGCCCGAACGTCTGGATGAACGCGGGCCTCGGCGCGCCGATCTCGTTCAGGAACGGGTTTGCGAACGTGTAGTAAAACTGCAGCGGGATGCAGAGCAGGAACGACCCGAGGACGAAGATCGAGAAATCGCGCCCGCGGAGCAGTTGCAGCGCATCGAGTCCGAGCGCGTCACGCGCGCTGAAGCGAGTGCCCGCCGCCTTGGGCGGCGTGTGCGGGAGCACGAGCGAGTAGAGGCCAAGCACCACCGACCCGGCCGCCGCGATACGCATCGGCAATGGGAGCGGTTCGGCGCGCAGCATCCCGATGATGACGCCGGCCACGATCCACCCGATGGTCCCGAGCACGCGAATCAGCGGGAACTCACGCGCCGGGTCCTTCACGTGGTGGAAGGAGATCGAGTTCGTGAGGCTGAGCGTCGGCATGTAACACAGCGCGTACGCGATGAGTAACGGGTAGAACCTCCCGAATTCACTCTGCGTGGACACGAGGTACAGCAGCACGCCACCGAGGATGTGCAGGAACGCGAGGAGCTTCTCGGTAGCGAAGAAGCGGTCGGCCACCATTCCCACGAAGAACGGTGACACGAGCGCCGCGATCGCCGTCGCGCCGTACGCGAGCCCCACCTGCTGGTCGGTGAAGCGCAGCGTCTGCGACAGGTACGTCCCCATCGTCACGAACCACGCGCCCCACACGAAGTACTGCAGGAACATCATCACCATCAATTTCCCACGCGTCGCGGTCATGGCAGCGTCCTGATCTTGATGTTGCGGAGCGCGAGCGCCCCGTGGTGATCACCCTGGATCGCGATGTGGCCGCTCTTCGACCGGCCGTACTTCGGCCATTCGTTGAACTTGCTCGCCTTGACCTTCGCCTCCCAGTCGGGACTCCACAGCTCGTACTGCACGACCTTCTGGCCGTTGAGCCAGTGCTCCACGTGCGCCCCGCGGGCGATGATGCGCGTCGAGTTCCACTCGCCCGCCGGCTTCACGATCCCCGCCGGTGCCGGATACAGCCCGTACGCCGACGCCGCCGACGTCAGGCGGTTGCGGCCGTCAGGCGCGTTGGCGTCATCGAGGAGCTGGTACTCCGGCGCGCTCCAGTAGACTTTCTCGAACTCCTCCGTGCCGCGGTAGAAGATCCCGGCGTTACCCCCCTGGGCGATGCGCCAGTCGATCGCGAGCTCGAAATCACCGAACTGCTCCGTGGTGATGATGTCACCGACCGCGTCGGCCTTCTGGAGCAACCCATCGGCGACCTGCCACCCGTTAGGCATCCCCTGCTCGCGGTAGCCGCGCCAGCCGGTCGCCGTCCGCCCGTCGAAGAGCAGTCGCCAACCCGCGCCCTGTTCCGCGGGGGTGAGGGTGTTGAGTGCCGGGCCGTCCGCCGGAGCGGACGCGGCAGCCGTGGTCGCGCCAACGCCGGCCGAGTCGGATGACGGAGCGCCCTGCCCGGAGTTGCTCGCACAGCCCGCCACGGACGCCAGGCCGCCGGCGAGAAGCACCGATCGGAAACGCACTGCACGCAAAGGCATGGACGTGATCGAGTCGCCTCGTCTGGGTGAAGGTCCCGAGATGAACCGGACAGGGACCGGATCGCAGTCACTCGCCGGATCGAGCGGCTAGAGCATGCCCCGACAAGCCATGCGGAGCAAGAGGAACCGGCGACCGCGTACGGATCGTGCCGTGATGCCCATCGACACACTTTCCCCTGCCGCGCCCGCTTATGACCTCCCAACGCACCACTGCCATCCTCTGGCTCGCCGCTGGCATCGCCGTCGGTTTCGCCATCGATCGGTCCGGCCCTCAAATCGTTCGTCCGCTGCAAGCCATTCAGACGACCGCGAGCGGCTCCTCCTCGACGGCGCCCGCGGGGCAAACCCCCGAGGAGGCGACGACGATTCGCGTTGCGAGAGAGATCACGCCGACTGTCGTCAGTGTGTCGCAGCCCCGAGGCTCGGGTTCGGGAGTCATCATCAGCCGAGACGGCGTGGTGATCACGAACGCGCACGTCGTTGGCGGCTCGCGGGTCGTGGAAGTCGGCCTCGCCGATGGACGCATCCTCCGCGGACAGGTGCTCGGCCGCGATGAAACAATCGACGTGGCGGTCGTGCGCCTCCAGGCACAGAACCTCCCTGCGGCGCCGCTGGGCGACTCGGACCGCCTGCAGGTCGGCCAGTCTGCCATCGCGATCGGGAACCCCCTCGGCCTCGAGCGCACGGTGACGAGCGGCGTCATCTCCGCCGTGAACCGCAACCCTCGCGGTATCGCGCTCGATGGACTCATCCAGACGGACGCGGCGATCAGCCCCGGGAATTCGGGCGGTCCGCTCGTCGACTCGCGCGGGCGCGTGGTGGGCATCAATACGGCCGTGATCGCCGGTGCGGGAGCGAGCGGCCTCGGCTTCGCGGTTCCGATCAACCTCGCGAACGACGTCGTCCAGCAACTCCTGACCACGGGTCGGATCACGCGCGCGTTCGTGGGGATCAACTACGCCGACATCGGCCCGGAGCTGGCGAGGCAGTTCGAGCTCCCGGTACGTGAGGGGATCATCGTTGGCCGTGTGGAGCCGGGCTCGCCAGCGGCACGTGCGGGGCTACGCGCGCAGGACATCATCGTGCGCGGCAACGACACCCCGATCCGGAGTGGCGGCGACCTCCGCCAACTGTTGCGTGATCTGTCTCCGGGCGATGAGTTACGGCTCGAGGTGCTGCGCCCATCAGGAAGGACGACGGTGACGGTGAGGCTTGGAACGGCACGTTAGTGCGAACGGCGAAGTGCGAAGTGCGAACGGCGAGGTGCGAACGGCGAAGTGCGAACGGCGAAGTGCGAACGGCGAAGTGCGAACGGCGAAGTGCGAACGGCGAAGCGGGAACGGCGAAAAACGGCGCTGGGAAAGCGGAGTCTGGAGAGTCGCGAGCCCGGCGTGACCGGCTAGTTGCGTTGAGACCACCCCGACGTTCGCGCCTCGCCGTTCGCACCTCGCACTTCGCGCCTCGCACTTCGCACCTCGCACTTCGCTCTTCGCACTTCGCACTTCGCCGTTCGCAGTTCTCCCTTTAATCGTCCCTCTCCTAGAGGAAGAGGATTCGATTAGCTGGAGATCGCCGCCATGAT